>CAMPIC010000017.1 GCA_946886185.1 uncultured bacterium | reverse complement strand
GACGAGTCGCGAGCCGCATCCTCGATCTCGATCGCGGCGAGCTGCGGAGCTATCGCGGCGGATACGACGACTATCTGGAGAGGCGGCGGCACGAGCTGGAAGTCGAGGCGGAGCAGAACGCGCTCTTCGACAAGCGGCTCGCTCAGGAGGAAACGTGGCTCCGCCGCGGCATCAAAGCCCGGCGAACCCGCAACGAAGGGCGCGTCCGCGCGCTCGAGGCGATGCGCAACGAGCGCAGAGCGCGACGCTCGGAACAAGGAGCGGCTTCCGCGCAGCTCCAGGAAGCGGAGAAGTCGGGACGAGTCGTGCTCCGCGCGCGCAATCTCGGATTTCACTATGCGGGGACGTCTCCCCACGCGGAGGCGCGTCCCTCCGCAGAGACGCGTCCGCTGGAAAATCCTGGTCTACCCATCGTTTCCGGGCTGACCTTGACCGTCCAACGCGGCGACCGCATCGGGATCATCGGTCCCAACGGGAGCGGCAAGACCACCTTGATCAGGCTGCTCCTGGGGGAGATGCCTCCGCAGGAAGGAACCGTCGAGCTGGGCGCAAAGGTGGAGATCGCTCACTTCCAGCAGCTCCACGACAGCATCGACCCGGCCAAGACCGTGTTCGACAACGTCGGACAAGGTCGGGACACGGTGACGGTCGGAGGGACCGAGCGCCACGTGGTGGGCTATCTGCGCGACTTTCTCTTCACTTCGGAGCAGATTCAAGGTCCGGTTACGAAGCTGTCGGGCGGTGAGCGGAAACGGCTGCAGCTCGCGCAAGTGCTCTCCCGCCCCTCCAACCTTCTCGTCCTCGACGAGCCGACCAACGATCTCGATCTCGAGACGCTCGAGCTGGTGGAAGATCTCCTCGCTGGTTTCGAGGGAACCATCCTGCTGGTCTCGCACGATCGCGAATTCTTGAACAACGTCGTCACTTCCACCCTGGTGTTCGAGGGCAACGGACGGTGGCGCGAATATGCCGGCGGATACGACGACTGGCTCCGGCAGACCGGAGGCTGGCGCGAAGCGCGCCTCGGGAAAGCAGGAGCCGAAGCCGGCTGCCAGCGCGACGGCGAAAGCAAGCGGCGCGACCACCCGCAAGCTGGGATTCCAGGAGAGGCGCGAGCTCGAGCAGCTGCCCGAGCGCATCGACAAGCTGGACGCGGAGAAGAATCGGATCTATGCGCTCATGTCTTCTCCGGACTTCTATAGATCGCGTTCCGAGGAGGTCGCCGCGTCCCGCGCGCGGCTCGCCGGGCTCGAAGAAGAGATCGCCCGCGCGTTCGCCCGTTGGGAAGAGCTGGAGACCATCCGCGACCTCTCCGGCAAGCCGACGTAGAGAGCACGTCATCCACGGCGTCCGGCGTGCGGGAGGCGGAGAGCACGAGGTGGCGCGCAGCCGAGGGATCGGGACGGCGTGGGCATCACCCAAACTCGCTTCCCCTCGCGTTGACCTGTCCTCGGGGGCGGCCTAGACTACGAGGCGCGCCTTCGCCCATCGAGGCGCGTCGATCACGGCAGCGATTCCGAGGCGGTTCATGGACCAGGAACGAAGCGGCGCGGGGAGCGTTGGCTCCGCTGAAGCGCTCGTCGAGCAGTATCGATCCTTCGTGACCGCGCTGGCCAAGAAGATCCTGCGCTCCCTCCCCTCCTTCGTCGAGCTCGAGGACCTGGAAGGATACGGTCAGATCGGACTGATCGAGGCCAGCCGGCGCTTCGACCCGACGCGCGGCGTTCAGTTCAAGACCTTCGCCTACTACCGCATCCGTGGCGCCATCTACGACGGAATCCGCAAGATGGCATGGTTCGAGAAAGATCCGAACGCTTCTGTCATGTTCGACGGGGCCGCCAACGAGCTGCTCTCCGATGCGGCAGGATCCCAGCGAACCGATCGAATGGGCAGTCTCGAGGATGACATCGAGCAAACGCGTTCGACCATCGTGCGCCTGGCGGGGGCGCGGCTCCTCTCGATCGATCACGAGGGAATGGGCGAGTTGGCCGACCCGACTCAGGATCCGGAAACGGCGGTCGCTCTCCGTCGCGCCGCCCAGCTCCTGCGCGAGTCGGTCGCGAATCTGGATGAGAAGGAACGGTCCGTCATCGAGGACTACTATTTCCATCACAAGACGCTCGAGGAGGCGGGTGCGAAGCTCGGCCTCTCGAAATCGTGGACCTGCCGGGTCCACGCGCGCGCGCTCAAGAACCTCGCCGCCCTCTGCGAGCAACGGGGTCTCGAGTCGCCGACCTGACGAGACGAGGGAGACAGAACCAGGATGCGGATCCCTTTCCAACCCGCGCTCATGATCGCGCTCGTGCTGCTGCTCGCCGGTTGCCAGCGGGTCGACGTGCTCAGCGATCTCAGCGAGATCGACGCGATCGAATTGATCGTGCTCCTCCGTCAGAACGGAATCACGGCGGAGAAGAAATCGGCCGACGCCTCCCAGGAAGGGCGCTGGGCCGTCTCGGTGCCGTCCGGCGAAGCGAGTCACGCCTTCTTGATCCTCTCGGAGAATGACCAGCCTCGCGAAGAGCCGCCAGGTTTCGCGGATCTGTTGGGGCGATCGAGCCTGATCCCCACCCAGGTGGAAGAGAAGGCGATGTTCCTGCAAGCGCAAGCGGGCGAGCTCACGCAGACGATCGAATCGATGCCGGACGTGATCCATGCGCGCGTTCACATCTCTGCGTCCGAACCCGATCCTCTGCGCCAGGCGTTGGACGCGGAGCTGCCGGCGCCGCGCGCCGCCGTGTTCGTGAAAGCGTGGTCCGGTGATCCGAGCGCCTCTCGCGAAGCGCGCGTCACCGAGCAGGATATCCGCACCCTCGTCGCCGGAAGCGTGGAACGGCTCGATCCTGCCAACGTCTCGGTCGTTCTGAAGACAGTCGCGCCGTCGCCGGCGCCCCCTCGCGACACAGGGTTCGACCCTTCGGTGCTGTTCTATCCGCTGGCGGGGCTCACGCTCTTGCTCGTCGCGCTGCTCGCCGCGCTGGCGATGCGCAACCGGTCGCTCGCGCGCCAGGTCACGGAGCAGGCTCCGCAACGCACGGCACGACCGGTGACCGCTACCGGAAGCTCGAGCTGAGGTAGGTCGTGGCGGACTCGGCGACCACACCCTTCGATCGCTGTGCTGCCTTCACCCGCGGATATCTGCTCGCGTGCGATTGGGCCGGGTCGGAGCCGGTCGAGGCGGAACGGCGAATCCCACGTCTCGCGAACGATGATGTGCACGATCTCTATCTCCGGTTCCGGCAGCTCCCGCGCGCGACCCGTGAAGCGATGCGCGCCTCCTGGCCCAAGCGCGAACCGCGCTGCCGACTGGATCAAACAGGAGTGCATCCGAGCTGGCTCACCGCGCAGCTTCAGAGCGAGCCGGCGGCCACGTTGCTGCTCGCCCTGGGAGAGTTGAAACCGGAGGTCGGGCGCGAAGTGCTGCGATCGTTCTGGCCGCGGGTCAAGCCGAGTCAGGGAGAGCCGATCGAAGTGCGCCCGCTCGCTCCTGCCTGGTCCGGAGAGCTGCGGCGCTGGTTGTTCCGCCGTTTCCCGCATGCGGCTCCCTCGTCAGTGCGCGAAGATCCGGTGGACCGGTTGGCGTTCCTCGATGCGCAACAGCTCTGGCTGCTCGCGCAGGACCTCGGTCGGGAGCAACTGGCCAACGCGCATCCCGCCAAGGCGTATCACGTAGAGCAGGATTCCGCGACTTCTCGCGGCGCCGCGGAGACGGTGCGGGCGGTCCTCGACGTGGAGGAGGGGGACCCCAATTTCTCGGGCTCGATCGGCCTTCACACCCTGGCGGCGCAATTGGCCCAACATCCACGAGAGTATGCGGAACGAATCGCGCACCAGATGGACATGCCGCTCGCAGAGCGCTTTCTCGCGCGGAGAGACGAGATGGCGCAGCAACGGAGTGGTGAGCAATGAGCCGGATCGTGAAAGGCAATGGATCGTCTTTCACGAGTCCGTCTCTGGGCACGAGACGCCTCGTCAAACATCAAGTCGCATCCGCGTTCGAGGAAGCGGCGCAGGTGCGCGGTCTTGCGGCCGCCGAATCAGCCCGGATCCTCGCAGAAGCGCAGGAGAATGCGCGGCTGCTGGAGAGCGAGGCGCGTGCCCGCGGATATGAAGAGGGTGTCCGCGAATGGACCGAGCGCATCCTCGAGCTGAACGCGGCGCGCACTCGGCAAATCGACGAGAGCCGGACCCAGCTTCTGGCGCTCTCCATCAAGCTCGCGGAGAAGATCCTGGGTCGCGAGCTGGCGACCCGGCACGACGCGCTGGGCGATCTGGTGCTCGAGGCGATGCGCGGACTCCCTCCGCAGTCGGGCAAAATCCGCATCCGCGTTCGCCCCGGCGACGCGGAGACGCTTCGATCGCAACGACCTCGTCTCGCGGAAGCGATCGGGCATGACGAGATCGAGTTGGTCGAAGACGCAACGATCGAGTCGGGAGGATGCGTGATCGAGTCGCCGGTCGGCATCGTCGACGCGCGTCTCGAAACCCAGCTCCGCGTCCTCGAGCGGCTGCTCCTCGAGCCTCGGCGCGACACGGTGGAACCGCGATGAGCTCTCCGGACGATCCCGCCGCCTCGATGCGCTCCCGGAGCGGGAATGATCCGCTGCTCGACCTTCCCGCGCTCTCCCGGCTTCTCGAACAGAAGTCGTCGGTCGAGGTTCGCGGCCGCGTCACCGGGCTCGTCGGCATCGTGGTCAAGGCGATGCTGCCCGGAGCGTGGGTGGGAGAGCTCTGTCACATCCGCAATCCGCACGCCGAGAGCACGGTGCGAGCAGAAGTGGTCGGATTCGAGCGCAACGAGGCGCTGCTCATGCCGCTGGGCGAGCTATCCCAGATCGGGATGGCGAGCGAAGTGATTCCGACCGGACGCGGACTCACCGTGCGAGTGGGCGATGCGCTCCTGGGCCGGGTCCTCAACGGTTTGGGAGAGCCGCGGGATGCGGCGGTGTGCGGTCCGCTCGACGCCGACGAGGAGTATCCGGTGATGGCGCCGCCTCCCGATCCACTCCTCCGCACGCGCATCACGCGCCCGATGCCGGTCGGAATCAAGGCGATCGACGGACTCCTCACGGTGGGCGAAGGGCAGCGCGTCGGCCTCTTCTCGGGAACGGGAGGTGGCAAGAGCACCTTCCTCGGGATGGTCGCGCGCAACACCGCCGCCGACGTCAACGTGATCGCATTGATTGGCGAGCGCGGCCGCGAAGTGAACGAGTTCATCGAAGAGTGCTTGGGTCCGGAAGGGATGAGCCGCTCGGTCGTGGTGGTGGCGACCTCGGATGAGCCGTCGCTCGTCCGTTTGAAGGCGGCCTACGTGGCGCAGGCGATCGCCGACTATTTCCGCGATCAGGGCAGGCGGGTGATGCTGCTCATGGACTCGGTGACGCGGTTTGCGCGCGCGCAACGGGAAGTCGGGCTGGCGACGGGAGAGCCTCCCGCGCGGGCCGGATTCACGCCGTCGGTGTTTTCCGAGCTGCCGCGTTTGCTGGAGCGATCCGGTAACTCCGATCGCGGCTCGATCACCGCGTTCTATGCCGTGCTGGTGGAGGGAGACGATCTCACCGAGCCGGTCGCCGACGAGGTGCGCGCGATCTTGGACGGGCACATCGTCCTTTCCCGCGCGCTCGCCGCCTCCGGTCACTATCCCGCGATCGATGTGCTGGGAAGCATCAGCCGCGTCTTTCCATCCATCACCGGCGCGGAGCACCAGCGTGCCGCGCAGCGCATCCGCGAGCTCCTGGCGGTCCACGGCGCGAATCGCGAGGCGATCACGTACAACATCTACAAGCGCGGAAGCGACCGCAAGATCGACGAAGCGATCGCGAAGATCGACTCGATCCAGTCCTTCCTCCGCCAGGGCACGCGCGAGACGGTGTCCTACGACGACTGCCGCGCCCTGCTCTCCCGCACCGCCGGCGCCTGAAAGATTTCCGTTACGCATTTCTGTTCACGCGTCCTGGCTCCTCGCGGAGCATGGCGGAGCACCTGGAGTCCGCGACGAAGGATTACTAGACTCCGCTCTCGCGAGCCCAAAGAACATTCTCGCATATGAGGCGGCCGACATCTTTCGGCTGGCGGCGGCGTACGCGCACGCCCTCACTCGGAATTACCCGTTCCAGGATGGAAACAAACGCGTCGCGCTCACGGTCGCCGGCGTCTTCCTCGAGCCGAACGGCTATCGCTTGAAAGCGCCGGAAGCCGATGCCGTCACCGCCACGCTCGCTCTCTCGACTCGCGCTCGCACTCGCAAGAGGTGAGTTCGTCCGGGTCCGATCCTTCCTACCGAACGACCACGATCTTTCCCGCGGTCGTCCCGCGCTGTGAGCGCGCGGTATAGAAATAGGTTCCCGCGGAGAGTCGGGCGCCGCCGGCGTCGACTCTCCATGAAACGCTCGACTCGCCGGGCGCTATCGTGCGCCGATGCACGATTCGTCCGGTCACGTCCGAGAGCTCGAAGGATATAGCATCGGTGAGCGCAGCCGCCGAGCTTCCGACCGCTCCGGCTTTTCTCGCGGCAATCGGATCTTCGAACACGATCCGGATCACTCCGTCCGACCGCACCGGGTTCGGCGCGACCCGCACCGCGACCCCGCCTGTATGCATACCGAGCGGCACTTCTGATGGGCCGCCGACCGATACCGTCGCGTCGAACAGCTCTACCTGCCGCGGATAAGTCGGGTGTGCGGGCGAGATGAAGATGCCGTCGTCGAAGAAAGTCCTGTTCGGATCGGACACGATATCGACGACCGTCGATCCGGGCGCATCCGTGCGGAACGTGAAGATGCTCACCACGCCCGGGCCGTCGAGCGACACCCCTCCACACAGGAGCACGTGCGAATAGATCGCGGTCGAATCAGTGAAGGTCAGGTTGGTGAAGTTGTTCGGGCACGCATCGGCCATGAGCGAGCCTTGCCGGACCGAGTCGAGAGAGAGGACGTCCGGATCCCAGTGCAAGCGCACTTCATATCCGTTGAAGTGCCGCGCGGTCTCGTCCACTTCGAAGGTGAGCTCGAACGTGCCGCCCGGCTCGCGTTGACTCGATTCGGGGAGGAACATCGCGCGGAACGCATCGACTCCGGCGCGGGCGACATCGGCCAGCGACCAGGAAAGCGCAAACACCGCGAGCGCGATTGCGAGCAAACGAACCCGGCGGCCACCGCAGCGGACGTCAACGCTCCGACACGAGAACACGCCGCTGTCCAGAGTCCAGGATGACCGCCCGCGCAGCATGCTCACTCCTCCTTGATGTCCGAGAGAAAGAAGCAGGCTCGCCCGGATCGAGATCCAGGCGAGCCACACTCTCTTACCGAGTGAGGTGGAGCTTGCGGGTCTCCACCTGCGCACCCGACCGGAAGGTGTAGAAGTAGATTCCGGACGCGACTGCATGTCCCGCGTCATCCATTCCATCCCATCGTACGGAGTGCTCGCCCGCCGGGAGCACGCGATCGGTCAACGAGCGGACCTGCCGGCCCGTGATGTCGTAGACATCCAGCCGCACCGAGGACTCCGCCGCGAGCTGGAACCAGATCTCCGCATGACCCGGCGCCGGATTGGGCCGCGCTCCGAGCAGAGAGGTCACGCTGGGCAGCGCCGGCTCTTCCAGGGGCGGAGTGGTTTCGATCTTTCCGTCCACCGGGCGGTTGTACAAATCGCGGAGGTCGGCGACGGTGAGATGCGGCGTCGCCGCGCGGTCCAGCACCCGGAAGCGCAACACCGCGAGCTCACCGGATCCTTGGATTGCCGCGCTCTGGCCCAGGATCGCGGTGTCGATCGTGATCGAGCCCGCCTCATCCTTGTGCTGGAAGAACATCGGTCCGCTCCGCTGCGAATCGACCAACGACCCGCGCGCGACGTCGAGCAGCTCGAGCGAGGCCGCATCGTAGGTAACGACCGTATGCGCGCCCTTCGCGGAAGCCGCATTGCCGTCCAGCACGAGCCGCGCGAGGAACGTCCCGTCGATCTCGCCTCCAACGAGGAGCAGCCGGGGCGCTTCCGCCGAGGTAGACGTTTCCCGATCGACGACGGGCCGCGAAACCTGCCCGAAGTTGATCGCGAACATCAACAGGTCCTCGAATCCGATGACGTTGTCCGGGCGAGGCAATCCATCCGGAGTGAAGTCATGGGTGGGACCGACGTCGAGGCAGTTGACCGGATCGACTCCCGGTCCGCTCGTGAAGTAGTGCGCGCCGAGGAAGCTCAGGTCGACCGAGCCGACCTGGTTGTCTCCCTGGCACTGGACGGCTCCGTCCGAGACGTCGCCCAGGTGATAGTTGAGCGTTCCTCCGGTCATATCCGAGGGAGGAGAGACCAGTCCGCACGGAGAAGTGATGAAAGCGACGTAGTACCAGTAGTCGCGGCGGCTCGGCTGGTCGATCTGCCCGGAGGCGGCGATCTCCGTCAATTCCCATCCATTCGCCACCGCGTCCGCCGGGGAGGTGGGCACTGAGGGCGCGGAGCCGCTCTGATACTCCGGATAGTCCCCGAAGCCCTTGCGGAACACCTGCAGGCCGTCCTCGGAAGCGGTGAAGTCGACGCGGATCCCGATGTTGCCGTCCTCGTCGTTCCCATTCTCGATCTTGGTCACGCTCAGATCGGTGATCGCTGCCGGGATCGTCTCATCGATTCCGATCAGCGTGGCCGGACCTGGCTCGGCCGGCACCGGCGCGTTGTTGCAGTCGCGCACGGTGGTGGAGAGCACGGTCACCGTACCGCTCCCGTCTCCGCTGGATGATTGGACCTGGATCGCGAACAGATTGCCAGGAGTGGTGGCCGGACCGCAGTTCGCGCCCAGGATCGCGCAGTCGACGGTGTAGGTGCCGTCGCCATTGTCATTTTTCTGGAAGATGGTGCAGCCGCTCCCGCAGAAACCGGAGAGGTAGTCCCCCTCTGTGATGCTGGCCATCCCGTCGCACAGCTCCAGCTCGGGGCTGAGCGCGAACGTCACGGTAAACGCGCGCACCGGCGCCGATACGGTGCGGTGGAATTGGAACGGGATGGTGAGGCACGGATTGCTCGGCGTGATGCAGATTCCAGGATCGACAGGCGCGATGTTGTCCGCGAGTGGAACCGCGACCGCCCGAAGCACGAGCTGGTTCGGCTGATAGTCCTGGACCAGATCGACGCCAGGCGCGACGCCTTCCAGGCTGCTGGTGTCGGAGAACGCGCCGGTGAACGCATCGTAGGTGAGCACGACGAACGAGTCGCCGACCGCGGGCGTGAATCCGTTGAGCAAGCTGACCGCGAGCTCGCCGCTCAGGTCCGCGGAACCGGTGACCACGAGACGGTCGTGCAACGAGCCGACTCCGCCGAGCTCGCACCGATAGGTACCGGGTAGGGTTTGCTGATAGTTGCCGCTCACGCTCAACACTCCCGCCGAGGAGCCCGGCGCGATGCCGGCGCTGTTCGTGAAGAGCGCGTCGCTGACGTTGAGCAGGCCGCCGCCCCGGATCAGTCCGGAGCCGGTGTTCTGAACCACGCCGCCCGTGACGGTAGCGCTCATGGAAATCGCGAGAGTGCCGGTGTTGGTGAAGCTGGGGGTATCACCCGTCTGGGTGACGGTGAGGTTTCCGAGCGAGCAGCTGATCAGTCCGCTGTTGACGTGATCCGCATCGCCGCGGTTGATGGCGAGGTCGGCGGCGACCACGATCGTTCCCATGTTGTTGACCTGCGCATCCAGCACCCGGGTCGCGCCCGGGCCGGTCGCGTTCAACGATCCGCCGGTCCCGATCGTCAGTGTCCCGTTGGTCACTGATAGAGCGGCGCCCGCGCCGGAGAGATTGAGCGCGCCGTTGACCGTGAATGGATCCGCGATCGCGAACATTCCCGACTGCACGTTCAAGGTTCCGCCGGAATTGAGATTCAGAGCTCCGGTGTGGCTGCTGATGCCGTTGACGAAGAGCGTTCCTCCGCTCACGTTGACGCGTAACGCGAGATTGCTGTCCGTGAGCTTGAGCTGGGCGAACAGGTTGACCAGGCCTGCGCCGTCGAGGAGGCCGCCGTTGCTCATCTCGACGACGCCCCCGCCGGAGATCGCGGTGCCGGGCGCCACCGCATTCAGCTGGAGATGCGTCCCATCGACTCGCAGCGTCTGGGTTCCGGTGTTGTTGCCGAAGACGATGCGACCCACTTGGGCGTCCTGATCCACGTCCACGGTGTAGGTCCCCGCGAGGTTGATCAGCGCGACGTCGTCGCCGGTCGGAACCTGCATCGGACTCCAGTTGGTGGAGTCGCTCCAATCGCCGCTCACCGCTGCCGCCCAGTTGACGTTCGCAGCCTCAGCCGGGCCGGCGATGAAAACCAGGCATACCCCTAACACCGCAGCTACCCCTAGCGTAGCGCGCTCTTTCATTGGAAGTATCTCCCTCTGCCCCGGTCGGAGGAGCGACCGATCCCCGCCCGCTTCAGCTTGGTTCTCGACAGTTGATCCAGGCCGTCCGGCGTTGACGAGGCGCGTGGAACGTCCCGGTGCGCAAACCTGTCCGGGTTGGGGGGGAACCGGCCAGGTCGAAGCGATCGAACGAACGGATTTGAGGAGAACCGCCACGACTCCGCGTCCCCAGATGCCGCGAGTCGCAAATTGAGCGGATCGGAACGTCCTACGAAGTCACTGGGGGATCCCCCAGAGACCGGTAGAACGGCCCCCGAGAGTATAGGCTAGGCCGAGCGCAATTTCATCAGTTTGATGGGGCTTTGACAAAGAAGAGTGGAAAAAATGTTTAGGGGCATCCAAAGATGCTTGACTTTGCCCATCGGAACGTCCCAAAAGTCCACGCTCTTCCGCGCGATCCGGCGAGTGTCAACGCGGCCGACAGCTCCGATTCAAGGATGGTCACCTTCACGGCGGCGTTGCGAAGAGGCGATCCTCACAGTCGGTCGAGGATGTTCTTGAGACGCGCCGACTCGGCCGGGTCGGCCAGGAGCTGCTCGCGAATCCAGGCGCGAAGGGACTCGATCCCTTTGGACTGGACGAGCTCCGCACCGAAACTGTCCGAAAGCGCCCAGTCGACGATCCGATCGGTCGCTTCTTGCAGCTGGTCGGGGTTCTTGAGGTCGATGTCTCCCAGCGCATCGCGCAGCGATCGTGCGCGGGCGGGCTCGCTCGGGTCGGACTTTCGCGCTTGCGCCCGTTCGATCTTGGCCTCGGACTCTGGAGTCTGCGCTCCGCTCACCTGCTCCGATCTCTGGGGCTCGCGGCTTTCGGGGATCCTGAACCTGTCGGGCGGATCGATTTTCACGGTCTTCCCTTTCGCGATTTCCCGGCCATCCACTCTCCTCATCCGGGGATTCGGGCCCGGAGTTGCGAGGAATCGACTGGGACCGACAAAATCGTTCATAGATGATGCCCCGACCATCGGGATGATCGGGCGAGAACCGCGGACCCGTCCATCTTGTTCATGGATGAACCGGGTATCGGGGAGGTCCCCGATCAGGGAGGATCCAATATGACGAAGCGCTCGAGCCTGCTCGTCCTGGCTCTCGGGGTGGTGCTCCTCATCGCCATCGCGGTCGTCGGCATTCCCGCCTATCTGGCCTCCGGATCGTTTCGGGACCGCGTCACGACCGGACTTTCGCAGAAGCTCAATCGACCGGTCGAGCTGGAGTCGCTGCGTCTCTCCCTGCTTCCGCGTCCGCGGGTGGTGTTGGAAAGGGTCGAGCTCGGGCCGCCGATTGCCGGACCTCGATCCTGGATCGAAGTCGAGACGGCCGACCTCTCCGTCCGCCTCAGGCCCCTGCTCCGGCGCCAGGTGGAAGTGGTGAGCGCGAATCTCGATTCGCTCACCGTGCGGATCGAGTTGCCGGATTCGGCCGCCGCGGCAGGAGAGACGCGCTCCGATCCGCAAGGCGCGGTGCCCGGTTCCGATCCGACTGGCGCGGGTTCCCCCGGCTCCGCGGAAGGTGAGGCGAATCGATCGCGCAGCGCCTCTCCGGGCGATGTCGGCGAAACGGTCGCCGCGAATGGAGGCTCGAGCTCCGGTTTCGACGTCGCGATCGAGGACTTCCGACTCTCGCGCGGCGGCGTGCACGTGATCGGTTCTGACGGAAAGCCTTCCCTCGACCTGGGCGGCATCGAAGCGCGCCTCGAAGCCTCCTCGGACCGTTCGGGCTCTGTCCGACTCTCCGGCAATGCGAGCGCCTCATTCCTGCGCATCCATCTTCCCGGCGGAACGTTGGGGGAGGGCCTCGACCTGCGCGTCGACCCCACTCTCGAGTACCGCGCCGACTCTGACGATCTCGCCATCACGCGGTTCGATCTCGATCTGGGAGGATTGCCGATTTCAGTCACGGGCAGCGTCGCCCGACTGCGGACCGATCGGGACGCGGCGCTCCAGTTTTCGGGCGGACCGACCGCAGTCGAGGGGATCCTTGGCTTCCTACCGTCCGGCTTGGTGCCGCGCCTGGAGGGAGTGCAGTCGTCTGGTACGGTCGCGCTGCGCGGGAGCGTGACGGGGTCTCTCCTGGAAACGCCTCCTCCCTTCGAGGTGGATCTTTCGCTCTCGAATGGAACCATCGCGCACCCGCAGCTCCCCGAGCCGATGACCGACGTCACGCTCTCCCTGCATGCCGATCCGGATACGGTTCGGATCGAGAGGCTGCACGCGGCGAGCGCGAACAGCAGCATCGAGGTGACGGGCACGCTCGGTGACTATCTGGTCGCTCCGAAAGTCGATCTGCGCGTGCAAGGCGACGCGGATCTGGGGATCGTCTCCGCGCTCCAGCAGAAGCCGGACATGCCGGTGCTGTCGGGGCGAGCGGCCGCCGATGTCATCGCGCGGGGGCCGCTGCAGGATCCTGCCCACCCGCTCGGAATCGCGGGCACGGTCGTTCTCACCGGCGCCACTGCGGAAGGCGGATCGATGGATCGGCCGATCCGCAACGTGGCGGGAACGATCCAGCTCGCAGGGAGCTCGCTCTCGACCGACGGCGTGAGCATGGAGATCGGGCGCAGCGACTATCGCATCTCGGGAACGGTCGGCGATTATCGCGCGCTCTTGCCTGGATCGGAGATCGGCTCCACGACGGCGAACCTCCGCGTGGTCTCGCGCCGTCTCGATCTGGATGAGCTTTCCACGCCGCCGTCCGGGGCCTCTTCCGCCGATACGGCCTCCGCTGCGCCGCAGCCGGGCCACGAGTCCGAGCCGAACGCGTTCTTCGCGATGTTGGGCCGCATGGACGGCCCGGTCACGTTCCAGGCGGATCAGATGGTGGTGCGCAACGTGGAGATGCGCGCGGTCGATGCGGCGGGGACGCTGCAGAGCGGGCTCGTGACGTTGGATCGAACGAAGCTCCAGATGTTCGGCGGCTCCGCTTCCGCATCCGGAAACTTCGACTTGCGAGACCTGAGTCGACCTCGTCTCGATCTCGATCTGGCGCTGGAAGATGTCGAAGCCTCGCAGCTCTTCGCGCAAGCGGTCACGATCGATCGCCTCGCGAAACTGGGCGGCTATCTCTCCGGCACTCTGGACGTCACCGCGAAGATCTCCGGAAACATGGACGAAAAGTTCCAGATCGATCTGCGCTCGCTCTCTTCGCTGGGGAGTCTGAGCCTCCACGGCGGGAAGCTCACGGGCCATCCATTGCAAACGGCGCTGGGCAGCTTCCTCGAGGTGCCGCAGCTTTCGGAGCTTCCGATCCGGGAGTGGTTCCAACCGTTCTCGATCGAAAATGGGAGGTTGCAGTACGAAGATCTCTCGATCGAAGCGCTCGGCGGGGAGCTGCAGGCGGACGGTTGGCAGTCGCTCGACGGTCAGATCGGAATGAACGCCACGCTGCTCCTTCCACCGGAGCTGTCGCAAGGACTGCGGCGCTACGTCCCGCGGGAGCTGCAGTCGCTCCTTTTCGAGCCCGAAGCGGGGCGGATCGCCGTTCCGATCGCGGTGAGCGGGCCCGCGACCGCGCCGCGCATCACGCTCGATTCGAAAAAGCTGGAGGAAGAGGCCAAGGCACGCCTTGCGCAGAAGGTGGACGCGGAGAGAGAGAAGCTCCAGGAGAAGGTCGAAGACGAGCTCGAGGGGCGGGTGGAGGATATCAAGGACCGCTTGCTCGATCAGCTCCCCGGGGCGAAGGGAGATTCCGCGAGAGCCGACTCCAACGCCACCGACTTAGAGGGAGAGGTGCGGGGGGTGCTGGAAAACCTCTTCCGGAAGAAGAAATAGCCGCGCGACCACCGGACGGTGGAAACTCGAGAATTCACGGGGATGTCGCCGGTAGGTGGAACCGTCCTCCGGCTGCGACAGCTCGATTCGGAGAACGAAGAGGAGATCGAAGAATGAACGCATCCTGGTACCTCGCCGTCGAGGGGAAGAACGAGGGACCTTTCACCCGCGATCAAATCGCGGAGCAGATCCGCTCCGGAAAGATCGGCGGCGACACCTACGCCTTCACTGCCGGGATGCCCGACTGGTCTCCCTTGGGACGGATCGCCGAGTTCCAGGGCGAGCTCGGCGGCACGACGAGTCCTCCGCCGCAGCCCGCGCGCGCCATGTCGGGCCATCCCCGAGCCGACGAGATCGAGTATGAAATTTTCGGCGAAGAGATGCAGCTGCTCGAGATCACCCTCGATCCGGGAGAAGCGGCG
>CAMPIC010000016.1 GCA_946886185.1 uncultured bacterium | reverse complement strand
CCCAACCGATCGAGCCAGCCACGGCGGCGGAACATCCACACGATGGTGAGGGCGTAGAGCGCGATGTTGAAGAGCGTGCTGAATCGGATGCTCCATTGCTCCACCCGCGACAAGGTGCGACGGATCGCCGGGTTCGCCACCGGCACGCCGCTGTCGCCGCCCCAGGAGAGCGGCGGCTGGAGGGTGAGCTCGAGATCGTGCAGGATCAAATTCAAGAACACGGCGAGTGAGACACCGGCATAGATCCACATCGCCCGCCGGCCCAGGGCGCCGGGCACGAAGAGCAGCGGAAGCGCGAGCGGGATGGTCGCGAACATGTGGTTTTCGTGCATGTGGGTCGCCACCATGAAGAACGTGAACGCGATGGCGAAGATCAGGACCAGGACTTGCGGCTCGCGGATTCCGCCCTCCTGACGCGCGTGCAGCCGATGCGCCTTCCAGAGCAGCAGCGCGTAAAATCCGGCGAAACAGATCATGGCGAGGTGGGTGGGAGTGAGCGGACCTACCCAGGGAGCCTCGGAGTCCTGCCACGCGCCCACCACCCACCAAAAGTTGTGCGCGTTGGTGGATGTGTGGGCCATGAGCATGACGTCGCCGAAGACGCGGTCCAGCGTCCCGCTCAGCTCTCCCGCGACCGCGAATGGGGTGAAGGCAAGCACGAGGAGAGCCAACGCGCTGAGGCCGCCTCGGACGACCCCGGACAGGCCGAAGCGCACCCAGGTCAGGATCAGGAGCAGAGGGAAGTAGGGCGCGGCGAGCGGCTTCATGAGCAATCCCAGCGTGAGGAGCGCCCAGGCAACCCACACCGGCCGGTGAAACAGCGCGCAGAACGCGGCCAGGATGAAGAAGCTGTGGATGCAGTCGGGCTGGCCCCAGTACGCCGTGTCGAACAGAACGGCAGGATTCAGCAGGTAGAGCGC
This sequence comes from uncultured bacterium, assembly GCA_946886185.1. The sequence continues at coordinate 13,765 of CAMPIC010000016.1, read as the reverse complement.
GGCCGCAATCGTCCCCCAGCGCTGCCCGTCCGGACGTCCCCAGGAACCGGCGACCCGTTTCGCCGTGTAATAGAGGAACGCGGCCAGAGCCAGATCGAAGAGCAGGGGAGGCAGCTTGATCAGCAGCGTGAGGATGCCGCTGTCGGCGTGCTGCGCCAATGCTTCCGGCGAGATCCATCCATAGATCATGCCGAGCGGATAGAGCAGGTAGGCGTACAGCGGTGGATAGTCGATGTCGGAGGTCGCGTAGACGTGAGGCAGACCGAAGCGGGCCGCATACATCGCCCATCGCTTGTAGGCGAGGGTGTCGACGACGTATCCCGGTTGGACCGCGAAAATCCATCGCAGAAGAAGGTAGCCGGCCATGGCCCAGCCGATTCGGCTTCGTCGCATCGGCGCATCATACCCGACAGCGGAAATCCTGAGCGGAGATGGTTCGGCGCGGGTGCGAGAGTCCGACGCGGCGCCGCGCGCCGCCGGACGATCTCACGAATCGTGGGGTCCCGGGTGCTTTGCTTGACCCCTTATCGCATGGTTCCTAGACTCTGGCCTCGAAGATGAAATCGACGGAAACATCCATCCCCTGGAGGTGGGGAGCCCTTGCCGGGCTCCTCTTGTGCTGCATGATCGCACCTGTACGCGGCTCCGGCGACACCGACCGGTTGCTCCAACGATTTCAGAAGATGGTCGAGAGCAACCTCGATACGCCTCACGTCATCGCCTCGGAACGGCTGAACGCCGGGGTGCGGCTCTTCCAGGATCTGCCTCTCGGAGAGAGAGTGGCGGCGTGGGCATCCTGGTTCGCCGATCTCGGGGGGATCGAGTATCTCTACGGCCGCGCTCCTGGGGGCTATGTCACCGAAGGGCGAATCTGCCAGGACGACGGACTCGACTGCGTGCTCTTCATGTATCGCGTCACCGAGCTGGCGCGCTCCACGAGCGCCGAGGAAGCGGTGCAGTTCGCCTTCGGAACGCGCTTCTATGGCGCTTCCATCGAGCAGGTCGTGCGCGACGACGGCACCGTCGAGTACGACGACGATGCGCATCTCGAGTACTCCGAAGACATGATCGCGAGCGAGATCTGGGGCAAAAACGTCACCGAGTCGGTGGGGCTGCGGCTGGAGAAGGCCGCCCCGGCCGAGCTCGACTACGTCCCCTCCGCCTCGATCCAGTACGGAGCGCTCCAGAACGGCGACATCGTCTGGTTCGTGGGCGATCCCATTCCGTTGGAAGGCTCGGACACCCCGGCCCGCCAGACCGTGATCCAGCACGTCGGGATCCTCGATCGGCGGGGAGGCGAGGTCAATCTGGTGCACGCCGCCGCGCGGCCGATCCCGGGGATCTATGAGTCGCCCGGAGTCGTGCGCATCCCTCTGCAGACCTATCTGCACCGAGTGGACCGATTCAAGGGGATCGTGGTCACTCGCCTGATCGAATTCTAGAGAGCAGCCGGGCAACCGCATCCTGGCTCGGGTCGAGACTCTGCGCGACTTCGAGCTGTTCGATCGCCTCCGCGGTGCGACCCTGCTGCGCGAGTGAAGCGCCGAGTCGATAGCGCAGGTTCGGATCGTTCGGCTGCAGCACCACCGCGTCCGCGAAAGCGCGCGCCGCCTCGCCGTGCCGTCCCAGCTGTTCAAGGCACAGGCCGAGATTGAAGTGGGTCCAGGTGGAGAGCGGCATCAAACGGATCGCGTGCCGATACGCCTCGACCGCGGCCTCGAACCTCCGCTGCTCCGACCGTGACACTCCGATGCCATGCCAGGGCTCGCCCGAGGTGGGATCCAGCTCGATCGCGCGTTCGAAAATCGCAATCGCATCCTCGTGATCGCCACGCTGCGCGAGCCGCAGGCCGAGGAGGTAATCCGCATTGGCATCGGCTCGCGCCACCGGATAGGTGGGCAACATCCATTGCAGCCCGAAGATCGCGAGCACGATCCCGAGTCCCGTCACGAGGCGCCGCCCTCCCTCGCGCGCACGCCACAGCTCGAGCAGTCCCAGCGCTGCCAGAGCGAGGAACGCGGAGACGATCGGGATGCGAAACCGGCCCGTTGCGAAGAACGCGATCGTGGAGATCCACCCGGTCAAGATGAGGGCGAGGAATGGATAGATCGACACGGCATCGCCGTGCTCCGAGGATGTTGCCGCGCGCGCCGAGCTCGGTGGAGCCTCGCGTGCCGATTTCCGTGGGGCCGCGCCCGCCGAGTTCCGCGCTGCCTCGCGCGTTGCCTCGAGAGCCGTGCTGCGCGGCGGGCTCTGTCGGAGCCCGGCTCCCTTCGATGACCGGGCGGTTCGTAGGTGTGCAATGAGTCCTAGCGCCGCGAACGGCAGGATCCAGCCGAAGCGCAGGAATGCGACGCGCAATGCAGGAGTGTCCGCGGCGACGCGCGAGAAGTTCTCGATCTGCGGAACTTCGCGGGGAGTGAGGTAGAGCAGCGCTTTGCGTCCCAGGAGCCAGGCCGCGCGCGCCGGATCGTCGGCGAAGAACGCGAGCGCGCGGTCGCGCCAGAAACGCGAGCTCTCGACCAGAGTGAGCGGACGCTGCGCCAAACGAGAAGCGGACTGCGTTCCCGTGAAGTCCGCTTCGAGATCCACGTCCGGAGGGCTCGAGTAGATTCCACGCGCCGCCGAATTGTTCCCGAGATAGAGATTGAGACCCGAGTTGGGCGTGAGCAGGAGCAGGTGCCCGCTCTCGCGCGATTGGTGGATGGAGAGCGGCGCGATCGCGAGCAAAGCGCCGGCTCCAAGGTACGCGATCGAGATCCAACGAGACCGCGCGGGCGACGACCTGCTTGTCGCGATTCCCAGCGCCGCGAACGCGAGCAGGATCGCGAAGACACCGCTGACCGCGGTGGCGAGGCCAGTCACGATCCCGACAGCAACGGCGCGCTGTCCTTCGTTCGGGCGCGGCCAGAAGTAGAGCGAAGCCGTGGTCAAGACGAGCAGGAGCGTGGCCGGCACGACTTCGTTTTCCATCCCCAAGATCGGACCATACAGGACCCACAGCGCGGTCGCGATCATCGCAGCGTCCACGCCGATCCAACGTCGCGCCGCCCAATACAGCAGGAGCCCGCTCAGGATGCCCAGGAGCGATTGGAAGATCTGGATCGAGATCACCTCGGGCGGAGCGACCCGAAAGAGCGATCCCAGAATCAGCGGATAGAGGGGGCTCTGAAAGAAGACCTGATCCCAGTGGAACGCGCCGGCGGCGATGTCGCGCGCGGCCTGCAAGTAGAGCATCCCATCGATGACCGGCTCGGCGATGCGCGGATCATCCCGCAGCGAGCCCACGCTCCAGATGCGGAGTCCCATAGCGGCGAGGAAGAGGGCAGCGAGCCACACCCACCTCTTGCTCTCTCGGAATCGGGCCATGCAGGGCAGATTCGATCAGGTCTGGGCCACGCCGGGGCGGCGCCGTTCCTCGGGAGCGACCGGAGCGAGATCCTCCGAGTCGTGAGGCTTCTCCTCCTTGCGCTCTTCCTTCCGTTCCTCCTTGCGCTCCTCGCGTTCCTCGGGTGCGCGGATGAACTGCGAGAGCACCGCCTTCAGGGTGGAGGGATCGACGTTGCGGATGAGGCGCCCTCCTTCGGCGATCGCGATCTGGCGCGTTTCCTCGGAGACCGCGATGGCCACCGCGTCGGTCTCTTCGGAAATGCCCAGGATCGCGCGATGACGCGTGCCGAGGCTCCGGTCCAGAGCCATCGACTGGCTGAGCGGAAGGATGCATCCCGCCGCCACGATGTGATTGCCGCGGATGATGACCGCGCCGTCGTGGAGCGGACCGGGAGGCATGAAGATCGTCTCGAGCAGCTCGGTCGAGAGATTCGAGTCGAGGATCGTTCCGGTTTCGATATAGCTGCGCAGTCCGGTGTTGCGTTCCAACACGACGATCGCTCCCAGCCCGCGCTTTCTCAAGTTGAGGAGCGCGTCCTCGATCTCGCCGAGGTGTGAGCCTTCCTCGAGTCGGAACACGCGGCGGAAGAGACGGCTATGACCGATCAGGGTGAGCCCGCGCCGCAGCTCCGGCTGGAACAGGATGAGGAACGCGACCACCCAGACCGTTTTGAGCGAGGCCAGCATCCAGTTGAGCGCGGTGAGATGGAAGAGATCGGCGAGCGCCGAGAGCAGGAGGATCGCGATCAGTCCGAGGAACATCTGCGCGGCGCGCGTTCCTCGCACCAGGAGGAAAATGTGATAGATCAGGAACGTGACGATGGCGACATCGAGGATGTCGAGCAGCCATCGCATGTTCCGAAAATCCATCGTTCCTCCTGACGATCCCTCGTGGCGCGATCATACCCCAGATGATGCGCTCAAATGACCGTTGATGGGCCCAGCGGGCGATCCAGCTCCGAGAAAATGCCTCATCGGAAGCTCACGCAGCTGCACGGCGGAGGCGGAAGGTGGTCGCCGCTCCGCAACGGGCGCTTTCACGCCTCGCCCCGGGCGCCTTGCAGGATCTCGTCGGCGATCCGTATCGCTCTGACGGTCTCTCGCACGTCGTGAGCGCGCACGATGTGGGCCCCCGCCAGGACCGCGGCCACATGGGCGGCCAGCGAGCCCTCCCTACGCTGATCGACCTCCAGGCCGAGACTCTTTCCCAGAAATGATTTGCGTGAAGCTCCGACCAGGATCGGTCTCCCGGATCGAGACAGCCGGGGAAGCTCGGCCAAGAGCCGGAAATTGTGCTCCGCCGTCTTTCCGAAGCCGATCCCCGGATCGATCACGATCTGCTCTTCTGCCACGCCGCGGGCCCGCGCCTCGGCGACCGAGCGCTCCAGGGAGCACGCCACTTCCTCGGTGACATCGGCGTATTCCGGCGAGATCTGCATCGTGCGGGGATTGCCTCTCATGTGCATCAGGATCAGAGCGGCGCCGCTGCCCGCGGCGAGATCGGCGATGCGCGGATCGAAGCGGAGGCCGCTCACGTCGTTGAGGATCGACACGCCCAGGTCGAGCGCGCGCTCGGCGACTTCCGACTTGGTGGTGTCGACCGAGATGGGGAGCGGGTATCCCCGCGCCGCTTCCTGCAGGATGGGCGCGATCCGCCTCCACTCCTCCTCCCAGGGGACAGGAGGCGCGTTCGGGCGCGTGCTCTCGCCGCCCACGTCCACCCAATCGGCGCCCTCGTCCACGAGCTGCTCCAGACGCTCGAGAGCGCACACGGGCGTCTCGTGCCGACCGCCGTCAGAGAAGGAGTCGGGGGTGCAGTTGAGGATCGCCATCACCACCGTGCGCTCGCCCAAAGAGAGCGTATGCGCGCGCGCCCGCAAGGTTCGGTGCGGGCGCGCGGGGAAGGCGGAACGCATGGCGGTCCGAAGATCTGCTAGGCGCCGGACGGGCCGGGGAGCGGATCGGGCCGGATGATCGAGCCGGTCTTGCTGGGGACGTCTGCCTTGGCGGGGCGTATCGCTTCGGGCGGCTGCTCCTCCGCAACCGGCTCCGGAAGGACGGGCTTCTCCTCCACGGTAACCATGCCGAGCAGGATGCCGATCTCGCGGCGGTCCAGCACTTCCCGCTCCAGGAGCGCCTGCGCGAGCGCGTGCAGCTTGTCCAGGTTCTCCTTCAGGACCGTCTGCGCGGTCTGATATGCAGCGGTCACGAGTCTGGTGACCTCCTCGTCGATCAGCTCCGCCGTACGCTCGCTGTAGTCCTTGTGCGAGACGAGCTCCCGTCCCAGGAAGACCATGTCGTCCGCCTTGCCGTAGTTGAGCGGACCGAGCTTCTTGCTCATGCCCCACTCGGTCACCATCTTCCGCGCCAGATTGGTCGCCACCTGGATGTCGTTGGAGGCGCCGTTGGTCATGCGGTTGAAGATGATCTCTTCGGCTGCTCGCCCGCCCATCATGGTCGCCATGGTGTCGACGAAGTACTCGCGCGTGCGCGTGTAGTGATCCTTCTCCGGAAGGAAGTGCGTCACGCCGAGAGCGCGTCCACGCGGGATCACCGTCACCTTGTGGATCGGATCGGCGTTGGGCTGCATCCATCCGACGAGGGCGTGCCCCGATTCGTGATACGCGGTGACCTTCTTCTCCTCTTCCGAGAGGATCATCGACTTGCGCTCGGTCCCCATCATGACCTTGTCCTTGGCCTCTTCGAAGTCGCGCATGGAGATCTTCTTGTGGTTCTTGCGCGCCGCGAGGAGCGCCGCCTCGTTCACGAGGTTGGCGAGATCGGCTCCCGCCAGGCCGGGCGTTCCCTTGGCCAGGGTGAGGAGATCGACGTCGTCCGAGAGCGGCTTGCCGCGCACGTGCACCTTGAGGATCCCTTCGCGCCCGCGCGCATCGGGCCGATCCACCACGATCTGTCGATCGAAGCGTCCCGGTCGCAGGAGCGCCGGATCGAGCACGTCGGGGCGGTTGGTCGCCGCGATCAGGATGACGCCGTCGTTCGACTCGAATCCGTCCATCTCCACCAGGAGCTGATTGAGAGTCTGCTCGCGCTCGTCGTGTCCGCCGCCCAGTCCGGCTCCGCGATGGCGCCCGACCGCGTCGATCTCGTCGATGAAGATGATGCAAGGAGCGTTCTTCTTTCCCTGCTCGAAGAGATCGCGCACCCGCGATGCGCCCACGCCGACGAACATCTCGACGAAGTCGGAGCCGCTGATGCTGAAGAACGGCACTCCCGCCTCTCCCGCCACCGCCTTGGCGAGGAGGGTCTTGCCGGTGCCCGGAGGGCCGAGCAGGAGCGCGCCCTTGGGAATGCGCCCGCCCAGGACCTGGAACTTCTTGGGATCGCGCAGGAACTCGATGATCTCCTGGAGCTCTTCCTTCGCTTCATCGGCGCCCGCGACATCCTTGAACGTGACCTTCACCGCGTTCTCGTTCAGCACCCTTGCCTTGGACTTGCCAAACTTGAGCGCGGCGGAGCCGCCCGCCTGCATCTGCCGGATGAAGAAGATCCAGAGCAGGAAGATCGCGAGGAGCGGAATCCACCAGGAGAAGAAGATGTTGAACCACGGCGTGCTCGTGGGACGCGAGCGGATTTCCGCGTCGGGATTCTCCGCCCAGACCTTGTCGGCGAGATCGGGGTCGTCCGCCGGCAAGGTGACCTTGAACTGCTTCACCGGCGTGGAGCGCTGGCTCCCGCCCTCCACCATCACCTCTTCCTTGAATGTACCCTGGACCTCGCGCTCGATGATGAGGAGGTCGACGACGTTCTTCGCCTTCACCTGGTTCATGAACTCGGTGTAGGAGATCTCGTGCTCGTTGGCGCTGCGGTTCATGATCCCATGCACCAGCACGACGGCGAGCAACGCGAAGAGCAGCCAAAACGTGAAGGCGCGGAACTGGCGCCCAGGGATCTGGCCGGGGCGCCTCGGGCCTCCGCCGCGCCCGCCCGAAGGGGGTGGGGGAGTCTTCTCGGAAAAGAGCATGGTGGTCAGATTCATTCGGACTCCCTCGGTCTCGGGGCTTTCTCGAGCGGGCTCGACTCCATGACCCCGATAAACGGCAAGTTGCGGTAGCGCTCCTCGTAGTCGAGACCGTATCCGACCACGAATTCGTTATCGATCCGAAACCCGGATTCATCCAGTGGAACCGTGCGTTGCGCGTCGGCCGGTTCGATCATCGCGCAGTACAGAACTTGCTTCGGCTGGTGGAGCCTGAGGAAGCGGTCCACGTACTGGATCTTGGTGCCGCGCGCCCGAATTCCCTCGACCAGGACCACCGAACGCCCTCGGACATTGCTGCGCAAGTCGTGCAGCACGCGGACCGCGGTGGGATCCCGTTGGCGGCGATCGTATCGGGACACCTTCAGGAAATCGATCTCGTGCTCTCCGTCATAGACGCGGATCAGGTCGGAGAGAAAGACGAACCCGCCGCTCAGCATTCCGATGAAGACCGGCACCTCGTCCCCGATCCGCTCGCGCAACGAGGCGCCCACTTCTTTTACCCGCTCGTGGATCTGCTGTTCCCCCACGAGGACGCGGAGGTCACTGACCCCGACGCGAAGGCGATCGCCCGCTTGAAACCTGGAATGCACCTCGTTCGAGTCCTCGTTTCCTGGTCCTGTGGGAACGAATTGCGATCGACGAACCCGGCGCGCTCCGTCCCTGCCGCGATGCCTCGGGTTCCACGCCATCGGATGCGATCCGATCGCGCGTCACGATCCGTTCGATGCACCACCCTCCGCCGCGGGGGGCGGGACTCGAAGTACCATCTCGAGTTCCCTCCGATTCACTGTGGCCGTCACCCGACGCGGGAAGTGGATCTGGCGGGGACGCGGATCCAGTAGGGCGCGCAAGGTCGCTTGTACGTGGGCCTTGCCGAGTCCGCGGGCCGAGCCCGAGAGGGTGCTGAATGCCCGTCGGATAATTCCTTCGACCAAGACCTCATGATAGGAGGCAAGGCGGGATCGATCAAGGCGGATCGAGGTCCCCTCGCGCCGGGGAGCGAGCTCTTCCCAGGCGCGGTCGGTCTCCTCCTCGAGCCAGGCGCGCGCGTCGTCCAGACTGACCGCGGTTCGCGCCAACACTTTCCTCGCTCCCGGTTGGAACTGCTCTTCCAGAAGCGGCAGCAGCACGATCCGGATTCGATTGCGAAGGATGCTCGGATCGGAGTTGGTCGGATCGTCTCGCCACGAGAGCGAGGCGGTTCGAGCCGCCGCGCGCAGCTGCTCGCGCGGGATTTCGAGGAGCGGCCGGACCAGGCGCGGCTCGCCGGGCGTGAGCAAGCGGATCCCGCCGAGCCCACGGAGCCCGCTCCCGCGGAGCAATCGGATGAGCACCGTCTCCGCCTGATCGTCCTGGGTATGCCCGAGCAGGATGACGGAGGCGCCGACCTTGTCGGCCATGCGGCGGAGCGCGAGATGCCGGTAGGCGCGAGCCCGCTCCTCCACCGATCCCGGGATCTTCCAGACGCGGGGATCGACCCGCATCCCGATCGACGGGACGCGGAGCTGCTTGGCGATCCCTCGCACGAACCCGGCGTCCTCCACGGAGTCGGGACGAAGTCCGTGATCGACATGCGCGACCCAGACGGTCCAGTTGCGGCGGCGCCGTTCCGCGAGAACCAGATGGAGGAGGTAGATCGAGTCGCAACCGCCGGAGACCGCCACCAGGAGGGTCGAGCCATCGTCGATGCGCGCGGTGCGGATCGCTTTGCGGAAGCGAGCCCGGAGCTGGAATGCGCGTCGATCCACTGCCCGAGTGTATCCGAACGGAGGAGCGCAGTGAGATGGGTGTGCCGGCGCAGGGATTCGAACCCCGGACCCGCGGATTATGATTCCGCTGCTCTGACCAGCTGAGCTACGCCGGCACCGCAAGGCCTCGAATCATGCGTGGCCGAGCTTCGCACTGTCAAGACGACGAATCCGGTTGGATCGACCTCCCCGCGTCGCCACGCGGGGAGGTCGCCTTGACCTCTCGGAATATCGGTCGATATACTCCCGCTCGAGCTGGGGGATGCGACCTCCGGCATTTCTCAGGGCGACAACGTCCAGCCGGGGTCGAGCTTGCACCGATCGGATGCGAGCGAGGGAGACGCGTATGCAGTTTGGAAAGGCGGCCAGGAACTGGATCGGGCCGCTGGCGCTCGGACTGACCGTGGCACATGCCCACGGCGCGGCGGCGCAATCCTCTCCGCTAGACATCTTCGTGGCCGAAGAGACCGACACCGAGGAAGTGTTCGAGCCTCTGCGCGGGTTCACCGGGTACGGGCTGACCATGGGAGTCATCGGCCTGCACGGCGCCGAGGTCACCGAAGGAGCGCAGATCCGGCCGGTCCTGCAGGGAGACTTCCGGTATCGGTTCAGCGACCATTGGATCGGCAAGGGCGAATTCGGATTCGGATGGAACGGATTCGAAGCGCGGGCTGACACGGTCCTGGCGCTCACCTACGGCACCTTGGGAGCCGAGCGTGAGTTCCACAACCTCCTCGGGATGACTCTGCGGCTGGGAGTCGGCGGAGGGATGTACCGCTGGAACTACAAGTCCGACGGGAAGAGCGTGCGCGATCCGATCACGCACCGCTTCTACCGAGGATTCGTCCCGGGAGGATACGTGGGGCTGGAGGGAGAGCGGCGTTTGACCCGCCATGTGACCACCACCCTCGCGTTGCAGAATCACTACATCCTGACTGCCTCGGACCGCTATGAGCGGCTCTTCGACGAGAACATCGGCGCCTGGACCGCGCGCCTGGGCGTGCACTACCACTTCTCGCCGTACGAGGGGATCCTCTGGGAGCGCAAGGTCAATCGAAAGATCCAGATGACGTCTGGCAAAGCGGACAAGTGAGGCGGAGCCCCGCTCTCCTGGGCACATCGCGTACTACGGCCGGGCTCTGGTTCGGCCGTTCGCGTATCGGGGCGCGGAGCAGGAACGGCACCAGGCTCATGAGGAGGAATCGCTCGTGGAGATGAATCCCGCATCGTCATCGGACCGGATCATCGGGGAAGGCCTCACCTTCGATGACGTGCTGCTCATGCCGGGAAGGTCGGAGCTCGTTCCATCCGAAGTCGACGTCTCCGTTCGTTTGACGCAACGTCTCAGCCTCAACATTCCCCTCCTCTCGGCGGCGATGGATACGGTGACGGAGAGCCGGCTCGCGATCGGGATGGCGAGAGCGGGCGGAATCGGCATCATCCACAAGAACCTCACGGTCGCCGACCAGGCGGACGAGGTCGACAAGGTGAAGCGGTCGGAGAGCGGCATGATCTCCGACCCGATCACCCTGCCCCCCGATCTGCCGGTGGGGCGCGCGCTCGAAGTGATGGCCCGTTATCGCGTCTCCGGCGTCCCCATCACGGAAGAAGGCCGGCTGGTCGGGATCCTCACCAACCGCGATCTCCGCTTCATCGAGGACCTCACGACTCCGATCTCCAAGGTCATGACGAGCGAGCGGCTCGTGACCGTGCCGGTGGGAACGACGTTGGAAGATGCCAAGGCGATTCTCCACAAGAACCGGATCGAGAAGCTCCCGGTGGTGGATGCGAAGGGGATCCTGCGCGGACTCATCACCGTCAAGGACATCCTCAAGAAGATGCAGTATCCGAACGCCTGCGTGGACGCGACGGGAAGGTTGCGCGTGGGAGCGGCGGTCGGAACCGGCGGGGACTATCTCGAGCGGACGCAGGAACTGGTGCGCAAGGGATGCGACCTCCTCGTGCTGGACAGCGCGCACGGACACTCGCTCGGAGTGATGAAGTGCCTCTCGCGCATCCGCGGCGAATACCCCGATCTCGACATCGTGTGCGGGAACGTGGCGACGAAGGAAGCAACGCGGGAGCTGTGCGAGCGCGGCGCCACGGTCGTGAAGGTGGGAATGGGTCCGGGCGCGATCTGCACCACCCGGGTCATCGCCGGCATCGGCGTTCCCCAAATCACCGCCATCCTGGAATGCTCCGAAGAGGCGGCACGATTCAACTCCCTGGTGGTTGCGGACGGAGGGATCAAGTATTCCGGCGACGTGACCAAAGCGATCGCCGCGGGCGCGGGCGCGGTCATGATCGGAAGCCTGCTCGCCGGCACCGAGGAGAGCCCCGGGGAGACGGTGCTCTACCAGGGCCGGGCCTACAAGATGTATCGCGGCATGGGCTCGATCGACGCGATGCGCGCCGGGAGCAGCGATCGCTACTTCCAGATCAACGCGGAAGAAGAAGCGGTCGGAGAGAGCAAACTGGTTGCGGAAGGAATCGAAGGGCGCGTCCCGTACAAGGGGAATCTCAGCGCGGTCGTGTTCCAACTGGTGGGCGGACTGCGCGCGGGGATGGGCTATTGCGGCGTGCACACGATCGATGAGCTGCGCACCCGGACCAGGTTCATCCGCATGACCGCGGCGGGACTGCGCGAGAGCCACCCGCACGACATCACCATCACGAAAGAAGCTCCCAACTACAAGGAGCAGTAGGTAGGTCGGCAGCGACCATCCCGGCCGCGGAAGACCGCTCGCGCTAACGTCCGCTCAGCTGGTGGACGCGCTCGATACCGGCGCGAGCCGTAGCCGCCGCCTTGCTCCCGGGAGCGAGGAGGATCACCTCGTTGTACTGGTCGAGCGCTTCCTGATACCGCGCGAGCGACTCATGGAGCCGACCCTGGAGGACGCGCTTCTGAGCGAGCGCTTCGATCTGGGCGCGCACCGCGTCGGCCGCTTCGCTGTCGGGATACTTTGCCAGATACCGGCTCCCCAGCTCCAACGAGTCGAAATCCGCGGCCAGCTCGAAAAGCCGGGTCCTCGCCCAGTGGCGCACCGAATCGGACGGCGAGGTGTCAAGGATCCTCTGGTTGGTGGTGAGCTCGGTGGTCTCCGGAACGGTCCGCCGCAGCGCCTCGACCGAACGGGCTCGCCAGGAATTGTTCTCCTTTGCGGGCGTCTCCTGCGAGACGAGCTCGATGGCGGGCGAACTCTCGCCCCAGACTTCGCCCACGAGCCGGTTCAACGTCAACGCCGCCCGATCGGGGCGGTCCGCCAACCGGTACTGCTCGGCGAGTCGCATCACGATTTCGCGGCGGCGCGGATCTTCGGGGTAGTTCTCGAGGAACAGCTCGAGAAACTGCACGCCCGCCCCCGGCGAGTCCACGATCGCGACGCTGCGCGCGTACAGCGCCTGGCGCTCCTCGAGCAGGCGGTCCCGCTCGGAGACGAGGCGCCGGCGCTCGCTGTCGGTCACCATCTCGGTTTGCGCAAGGGTGAGGAGGCTGTCGTATCCGGCGACGATCGGAGTGATCGAGCGCAGGATGTCCTTCTTCCGGTTCTCGATCTGGGCGCGGCGCGCGAGGAGCTGATGCGCGACCGGGATCGTGCGAGGGCCGCTCGGATTGGCGCGCAGCGCGCATCGATAGAGAAACATCGCCACGTCGTCGTCGATCACCGTCTCGGCCAGCTGCGCGAGGCGGGCTTGCGTCTGCTCCCGGTACTCCTGGACTTCGGAGGGATGGGGCCGCGATCCGCCCGCGTCGAGGGCCGCGGAGGCTTTCTGGAGGCGCTCATCGAAATACGGGTGCGTACTCCAATACCCGAACTGCTGATCCTCATAGATCCGGCCGCGCAACGTGCTCATCAGCTCGACGCCCCCGGACATGGGGTGCCCGGCCCGCCCGGCGAACCTCCGTCCGATCTCGTCCGCTTCGAGCTCGAGCCCTCGGGCATATCCGCGCGAAAGGAGCTCACTGAAGAGGCTGCCGAAGATGCTGGTCCCCTGGAAGGCAGCTTCCTTTCCTCCCACGCTCCGGCGGTACGCCTGTTCGTGCTCGTCGTAGTCGTAACCGCCGCTGGGAGACGAGGGGACCGCCACCAGCGCGGCCACCATCGCGGCGGTCTGGATCAGGGAGAGAAGCGTTTCGACGCGGTTGGAGCGCGCAAAGTGTCGCTCGGTCACGTGGCCGAGCTCGTGACCGAAGAGGTGCGCGAGGGCATGATCGGAGAGACCCTGCTCCAGGATGCCGCGCGTGATGAAGATGAACCCTCCCGGAAGCGCCATCGCATTCGCGTCCGGGGTGTCGAGAATCTGGAAGGTGAAAAGGTAATCGGGTTGGCCTGTCTGGCTGGCCACTTGGTATCCGATGCGATTGACCCGCTGCAGGAGAGAGTCGGTCTCCACCACTCCGAAGTAGTCGGCGAAGATGCGCGCTCCTTCCAACCCCACTTCGAAGTCGGTCGGCCACGCGGGCGCGTCCGGCGTTCTGCGAACGGGTGGAGGAACTTGCGGCGCCTGGCCGGAGGATTGCGCCATCGCGTCGGTCGACGCCCAGCACAGTTGGGCGCCGGCCAGCAGGGCGGTGAGCCAGAATCGCAGTCCGCTCGATCGAGGATGGGCAGGCATGACAGGCCCA
>CAMPIC010000015.1 GCA_946886185.1 uncultured bacterium | reverse complement strand
TGAGTGAGCTGGAAGTCGCGGTGGGCGGGGGGATCGGTTTCGTCACCCCGATTGGACCGATCCGCGGAGATGTGGGTACTCGTCTCACCGACATCATCCCCGATCAGCCCAAGACGGTCTTCCATCTGGCAATCGGGCATCCGTTCTGAAGCAGGAGCTCGGCATGATCGACTTCAGGAAAGCGCGAGCGCGATGAACGGGGCGTCGACGAGGAGATGGCATCGCTTGGGGCGCGCTCTCATCGTCCTCGCGGGTTCGCTGTTCGGGCTCGTCCTCGTGGTGCTGATCCTCTTCATCCTACCCCCCGTGCGCGATCGGTTGCTCGGGATCGTCCTCGAACGGTCCAGGAGCGCGCTTCCCGGAGAGCTGGAAATCGAGTCGGCGCGTTGGCCTCGGCCCGGCCGGCTCGAGCTGCGCGAGCTGCTCTGGACGAACGAGGGAGACACGCTCGCCGATCTCGATCACGTCCTGCTCGAGGTGGACCTGGGAGCGCTGATTCGGAAAGACGTGATCGCGCACTCGATCGACGCCTCCGGTCGCCTCGTCGACGTCGCCGCGATGCAGTCCGCATTCGAGAGCGATGATCCGGACACGATCCTGGTGCCCCCGGACACGACCGCGGCTGGGTTTCCGCGACCCGGATCGCTTCCCGGCATTCCATCGATCGAGATCGGCCAGGCGCATCTCGAAGTCTCGCGCGTCGCCATCTCCGATTCGGTGGCGATCGAAGGGGCGATGCTGGCGGGCGGGATGGTCGCGCTTCAGGGCGCTTCGCCGGAGGTCCGTGTCGACGCGCTCCGCGGGCGGATGGGAGATGTTCGCATCGACTCGCTGCGCGTGCTCGTGGAGTACGACTCCGCGCGCGCGACCGGGCGCGGAGCGGGATGGGTCGGCGACGACGTTCCAGTGAGCTTTCGCATGGTGCCGACGCGGGCGGGCGCGTTCCATCTCGATCTCGAAGTGGGACGATCCGATCCGCCGGTCGATGGAGAGAGCGCAGAGATCCATCTCACGGGGACGATGGAACGGCGAGAAGCGGGAGGCATCCTGACGCGGTTCGAGGGGCGTTTGCACACCCCTTCTTCCCGAGTGTGGCGCGGTTGGTTTTCCGATTCCGTTTCGACGGAGGAGCGCGAGATTCCTGCCATTGCGCTCCGGGTGGACGGCGCGTTCCAACTTCCGGCTCCGCTCGCGGGCAATCTCCATCTGGAGCTCGAGCCGGGAGAATGGGTCGACTCGGGAACGATCCGAGCGCGCCTGGACGAGAACCAGCTCACCCTGGAATCGATGCGCTTGCAGCTTGCCGATCTGACCGTGGAAGGAAATGGCCTTCACACGCCTGGCCGCGATGAAGTGCAGATCGAA
The DNA here is from genome assembly GCA_946886185.1 of uncultured bacterium. Next base: position 14,321 of record CAMPIC010000015.1, on the reverse strand, counting down.
GCGAGAGCGCGAGGCGGCGAGTTCCTGAGCCGGATCGATCCGTCCTGGAGCGCACCGGAAAGCCTTTCCGCTGAGGTGTTCGCGGCGGGCGCACGCGTGGAGGGCCGCTGGCAAGCCACGGCGATGCTCGAAGGGGAGGCGGTTCTCGAAGGGCTGGGACGTTCCTCGATCGCGCTGCAGGCGCAAGCCGACAGTTCGGCCGCGCAGGCGAGGATTCTGGCGGGCGCGCGCGAGCTGCTCGCGGAGACGACGGCGCTGGTTGACCTCGCGGCGATGAATCGCGTCGCGGAGACGGGCACGGCCAGCGCGCTGGTCCCGATCCGGCTCGATCCGATCGCGGTCTCGTTGCTGGGCTCGCGAGTTCCCGAGGCGACCGACGTTCCGCTCCGGAATCTGCAGCAGGATGCAGCGCGCATCACGATCTCCCGCGACGGAAACTCGTTCCACGTGCAAGGGCTTCGCATCAACGGCGCGCTCGGGGACATTGCCGCCGACGGCCGACTCGCGCGGGGCGCGAGTGGACCGTTCACCCTGCGAGCCGAATGGAATCGCTTTCCGGAGGCACTGCAACTCGCGCTCACGCTGACGCCGGGAGAGCTCGACAGCCTTCGCGCTTCCTGGCGCGACGATGCTCCCTATTCCGTGCGCGCGTCGGGTCAGGTCGATCTCGCCGCGGCTCTCTCCACGCTCCGTTTCGGAGCCGACGTGCGCTTGCCGGGTCCGAGGGCTTTGGCGCCTCTGCTCGATCAGATTCCTCCCGCGCGGCTCGCGAGCATGGAGCCGTTGACGGGGCGGATCCAGGCGGTCGCACTCGGAGGGAATCGGCGCGGAACGCGAGCGCGGCTCGATCTCGGTTCGGAAGGATGGATCGATCGGGTGGTCGCGGACCTGCGTGTTCACGAATCGGACGTGGGATCGATCGTCGAAGTCGACAGCGCGGACGTGTGGATCCCCGGAGGGAATGTGCATCTCACCGGCACGATGGCGGGGAGCGAGCGCGATTTCTTCGGATTCATCGCGATCAACGAGCCGACCATCCTCCAACGGTTCGGAATCGAGGAGGTCTCCAGCTTGCGGCTCGAAGCGAACGCGGAGCTGCATCAGGGACAGGACGGCACCCGCCTCACCGCCGACGCCACCGCGGCGACCACCACCACGTCGCTGACCGTTCCTCATGCGGCGATCGAATTCGAATGGGATCGGCCGCCTGACCAGTCCATCGATTCTACGGGAGTCTTGCGCGCAACTCTGGAATTCGCGGAAGGACTGGCGATCGGTTCTACCTACTTCGATTCGGCGATGGTTCGTCTCGAGGGGGACGACGCGCTGCGCAGCGGGCAGGTCAACGCGAGAGGAGTCGGACAGGAGATCACGGTTTCCTTCCTGGGGGATGTCGGCCACGAAGGTCCGGTCTGGAACGCGCAGGTGCAGCAGCTCGAGACGATGTATCGCGGCGTGGACCTGGCGGCGGTGCAACCGTTCACGTTCGTGCTCCGTCCCGAGAACGACATCGAGCTGCGCGGATTCGAGATGCGCGGAAGTGCGGGCGTGATCTCGATGGAGGGGCGCATCAGCGAAGAGGCGGCGAATCTGGTCGCGAGCGGAGACCTCACGCTGCCGGAGACGGTCGTGCCGGTCGCTCTGCCGCGGGGAACATGGCCGGATCATCTCCGCTTCGATGTCTCCACGACCGATGTGGACAGCGCTCGCGTGCTCATTCATGCGACCGGATTGACGTTGGGAGATCGAGAAGACCTCTCGCTGTACACGCAGGCGCGTTTCGGTGCCGGCGGCGCCACGGCGGACTTGCTGCTGGGCACCGAGTCGGCGGTCGAGTCGATGCTCGAACCGGAAGACGAGCGAGGGCTGTTCGAGGCGCTCGGTCTGATTGACGCGGCGGTGGACAGTGCTTCAGCGGCTGCCGGCGGAGACGCCGAGGAAGCGCGCGCCGCGGACGGTACGCCAGCAGCCGGCAATGACGACGGGTCAGCGGCGAGCAGCGAGAGCGAGGGAACGGCGGACCGTCGGGGTGCGACAGTGGGCAGCGAGGCTCCGCGCGACGGAGGCTCCCTCGCTCAACAGTCGCAGCGAGCTCGCGAGGAAGAGATCGGCCTGTCCGACTCTCGCCACCGCGAATGGGTCCGAATTGCCGGCGATTCCACGCTCGCTCTGCCCGACGACATTCTCGCGCGCGGCACCGCATTCGCTCCGCTGCGCGTGCGCGTCTCTCCGTTCCAGGCGGTGATGGATTCCGGAGACTTGCGCGTCGACTTGCAGATCGAAGAGGTGCCGATTCCGACGACCCGAGCCGATCGCTTCCTCCTCGCGGATGGCGTTCTGACCGCGCGCGGAACGGCCGGTTCTCCCCGTGGCGAGTTCCGCGGAGAGATCGCGTTTCGAGATTGGGAGGAGATGGAGGACTATCACGCGGAGCTCTTCTCCAGTTTCGGCCCCGATTCCGGGCTGGTCGCACAGGCGCGGGTGCTCGATCGAGACGAGCAGGTGCTCACGGCCGACGCGGTCGTGCCGGCCGACCTCACGGTGTATCCTTTCGCGTTCACGCCTCGCGCCGGGGAAGATGCGTCCGCGCGACTCGACGCGCCCTCGCTCGACCTATCTCGCTTCACCGCGTTGCTCCCCCCGCGATACAGCATGGCGGGAGATCTCTCCATTGAGGCTCAGGCGAGCGGCGCCGCGTCCGACCCGGCGATGACCGGTTCGATCAAGGGAAGAGACATGGAGGTGGAGCTGGCGGATGGATCGCGCGCGATCGGCCGCACCGATCTGGAGCTGAGCGGGAGCGCGCTCCGTCCCAGGGTCACGGGAAGGATCGACCTCGAGAACGGCATACTCGTGATCCCCGATCAGTCGCGGGAGATCTTGCCCGCGGAAGGATCCGCCCTTCTCTGGGACGAGCAGCGTGTGCTCGGCGACGACGGGTTCATGGGACCTCCCGACCTCCGGAGGCCGCCGCGTGCCATCGAGCCGAATCTCGATGTGCGCGTCGTGATTCCCGGTGGGCTTTGGATCCGGGGAGAGGGGCTCGATGTCGAGCTCGGCGGAGAGCTGACGGTGCGCACCCAGGAGATGCTCATCATCGAAGGCGATCTGAAGGCGCTGCGCGGCGAGTATCGGCTGCTCGGTCGTGTTTTCGAAGTGGAGCAGGGAACGGTGCAGTTTTACGGAGAAGATGAGCTCAATCCTGCGCTCGATCTCTCTCTTACCACACGCGTCGAGGGGATCCTGTTTCGCGTTTCGCTTTTTGGAACCGTGCATGAGCCGGAGCTGGTTCTTTCTTCCGAGCCCTCGATGGCGGAGGGGGACATCCTCTCCTATCTGGTCCTGGGCCGGTCAGTCGACGATCTCGATCAGAACCAGGTCGGGCTGGTTAAATCACGCGCCACCGACATCGCGGCCGTTTTCGGGACGACCCAGCTGGAAGGAGAGCTGGAGCGGCGGCTGGGCTTCGACATGGTTTCGATCCGCGAGGGGAGCGGGCCCGAGCAGGGGAGCGCGCTCGTGCTCGGGAAGTATCTGAGTCCGCGCATCCTCCTCAAGTACGAGCAGGAGCTGGGGTCCGCGAACAACTTCTTCTTCAATCTCGAGTACCTACTCACCAGGGCGGTCCGCTTGGAGACACTCGCGGGCGAGGAGCAGTCCGGCATCGAAGTGACCTGGCAGCGCGATTATTGACCCCTCCACGAGAGCGCAGGGTTTCCATCTGTCCTGACACCAGTTCGATCCGGCGTCCGTTCGGATCGGTGTGTACCCGCAGATCCTTACTGTTCCCGACGGCTCCAGAACCGGGATGTGCGGCCTCTCGCCCCACATTGGCATCCCAATGCGACCAGCCAGGTTCGCCGGGCGCGCTCCCGCCTCCCGCTCCGGGAACCGCCGGAACTGCTGGACGTTCTTATCTCCCGCGTTACTATCATTCTCGGGCTTAAGAAAAGAGACGGTCCTCGAGGGGCTGAAGGCATACCAGGAGGTCGAAATCGATGATGCGAAAGAATGGATTCTCTCAACTCAGGAAGTTGCTGCCGGTGGTGGCGGTTTGCGCGCTGGCGCTGACCGTGGGGTGCAGCGACGATGACGACACGACGAAGCCCCCGTCGGAGTTTGCCCCTCCGAGCAACCTGACGTTCTCGAACAACGCTCGAGTCGGTCGCGTGGATCTTTCCTGGACCGCCAGCCCAGACCAGTCGGCGGGCGATTTCGCGGGCTACAACGTGTATCAGAGCCCGACGAGTCTGGCCGGCATGACGGGGGCGGAAGCGGACTCGTTCAAGGTTGCCGGCTCTCCGTTCAGCACCACGACTCGCTCGGTCACTGTCCCGCGGGGCGAGCGGTTCTTCTACAGCGTGCGTGCCGTCAAAGACAACGGTGATCTCTCCGAGGCGTCCAATGAGGTGGATACCTCCCTGCCCGCGAGCGGAGACGACTTTCTGGTCGAGTTCGCCGACAAGACCGGGAACAGCGGAATGGATCTGTCCGAAGGAACGACCTACTCAGTGATGATCGACAACCTGGTCCACATCGACTTCTACCTCGGGACGACCGACGACGAGAACGACGAAGCGTTCGAGCTCGCGATCAAGTCTCCCAGCCTGATCGGTGGTCCGAACGCGGCTCAGTGGGCGACGCGTCAGGCGGGATTCAAGTTGATCGACGACCCGGATGCGTCGACCACCTCCTCGGCAGGATTCATCGATTCCGTCACGTTGACTCCGGCCGAAGTCGCGGGCAAGGCGATCATCGTCCGGCTCCCGGCGGACGAGAACGGGGAGACGCACTATGGGAAGATCTCGAACCTGGAGTTCGAAGGCGAGCCGGGCCAGCGCTCGATGATCTTCGCCTGGACGTACCAGGCGGTGAATAACTACATTCGGTTCTGAGGTTCTGATTCGACCCGCTTCGAGTTCGCGAACGCGAGGCCCTCGGAGAAGGTCGAACCAAATTCAGCGGTCCTTCGTGAGGCGATGAGTTTTTTCATCGCCTCACTCGTTTTTGGAACCTGGCGGGAGCGGGTCCCGTGGGCCGATCCGCGGACAGGCAGTCAGTCATCCTGCGGTGCAATGACCAGTCACTCATGGTCGGTAGAGCCCAGGCAGGCAAAGGACGAAGAATGGATCTCGAAGAATCCACGACTTCAAAACCGCGGAAACTGCGTCTCGATCAGTTCCTCAAATGGCTGCGCTTGGTCGGCACGGGCGGGGAGGCAAAGATCCGGATCCAGCACGGTGAGGTGAAGGTGAACGGCGAGGTCGAGACGCGCCGTGGCCGGGGACTGCGACCGGGAGACGAAGTCGAGTTTTTGGGTCAGCGTCATCTCGTGGAAGCCTCTCTTTGGGACGAAGCCTCGACGCCTGACTCCGCGTGACCGGATTGCAGGCTGCACGCCCTATCGGGGAAAGCGGCCCAACTTCGCCGCACAAGCGCACCTCGCAATTCCCCCTTCTCGCACTCGGAAGCGATCATCGATGCGCCTTTTGTCCGGGCGGAACCACGCATCCTCTCCTCCCGCCGCTTTGCTTCCTCGCGCAAGGAACGTAGATCCCAGCGCTTGAGCCGATCGGCCTGGACCGTCCAGCGCGGGTCGGAAAGAGCAGTCGCACGCCCGCGCGAACGGAGCGCGTTGGGTGAGATTCGTCACTCCCCGCTGGCACGGCAGTTACCTCGTTTCCGCCATGGCCCTTCCATCTCAACTGTGGCCTCGCTCTTTGCGCGGTAGAGTCTTGTGGGTCTACTCCACGGCCCTCCTCACGTCGTCCCTGGCGCTCACCCTCATCTTGAGCTTCCAGGTGCGGAACACTCTGCAGTCGGAGCTGCAGAAGCGCGGCGACGCGAAGGCGCAGGCGTTGGCGGTGCAGGCGTTCCACGCGGTGCGCTCGGACGATGTCGAGAGCCTGGAAGGCTGGATGGCCCCGCTCGTCGCGCAGGAAGATCTGCGCTTCGCCATCGTGCAGGATCAAGACGGACAGGTGGTTGCGCAGGCGGGAGCGTTCGACACCGATCTCCGCTCGGTGCGCGCCCAGATCGCAGCGCGCCATTGGGGCGCAGTCGAAAGCTCCAACTTCGAAATCGCCTCCGATGAAAGGACCACGCTCGCGTTCTCCGTCCCATTCCTGGTGGATGAGGATGGCTCGATCGGAATCGCACACATTGGGATCGCCGCGGATCGAACCCTCAGCCAGATCCAGCGGATGTTCTGGATCAGCCTCGGCATCGCTTTGATCGTGAGCCTCCTCGGATGTCTGGCGCTGCTCGTCGTGGTCAAGTGGATGCTCCGCCCGTTGACGCGCATGATGCAGGCGACGCACGCAATTTCCCGCGGCGATCTCGATATCCGACTGGCCGGCGAAGGGGATTACGACGAGGTCGGACAGCTGGCCCACGCGTTCAACGAGATGGCGGGAAGTTTGGCTACGAGCCGCGCCGAGTTGGAGCGCCGCCAGAAGATGCTGCGCCGCTTCGCCGGTGAGAAAGCGCAGCTCCTGGCGAAGGCGCGGGTCCGTGCCGCGCGTCTGGAAGTGTTGAACGACCTCACCAAGGCAATGGCTTCGACGCTCATTCCGGAGCAGATCCATCGCGAGCTGCAGGGGCGGCTGGGCGGAGTGCTGCCGTACGGTTACCTCAGCGTGGTGCGGCGCGATCAGGGACCAGAGTCGCTCCGGCGCGATTTCGTCTGGGTGGATGAGCCCTCGGAGACCTTGTATCTGCGCGAGCTCGATCCAGACGAGAACCAGCTCATTCAAGAGACGTTGACCCTGGTGGAACCTGCGCGCCTCGCCGAGCTGAGCGAGGATGCAGCGGGTCCCCGCCGCCTGCGGGAGGCGGGATTCCGTTCCTGGATCCGTCTGCCGCTGGTCGTGAACGAGGAGCCGTTGGGCGCATTGATCCTCGCATTCCGTGAGCCCGAAGCGGTCGACGCCGATGCGCACAACATCCTGCTCGCGATCGCGGGCAGCCTCGCCGTGGTCCTCCAGAACTCGCGGCTCTACCAGGAGCTCGATCGCTCGTTCCACGAGCTCCAGGAGACGCAGGATCGGCTCGCGCAGGCCGAGGAAGCGCGCCGCGTCGATCGCCTGCGCGCGGTCGGTCAGATGGCGAGCGGGATCGCGCACAACTTCAACAACATCCTCTCGGCGATCATCGGGCGGGTGCAGCTGCTCAAGCTGCGCGCGGAGCGGGGCGAGTTCCCCATCTCCGATCTGCTGGCCAATCTCAACGTCAACGAGCAGGCCGGCATGGCTGGAGCGGACACGGTGAGGAGGTTCCAGGAGTTCAGTCGCGGGGGAGTCGCGGAGGAGCCGGTTCGCGCCAGCCTCAACGATCTCGTGCAAAACGTTCTCGAGATCACGCGTCCTCGCTGGAAAGACGAGCCGGAATCACGCGGAACCCCGATTCGGGTCGACACTCGTTTCGACGACCTGCCCGCGGTGGTGTGCGTTCCTTCGCAGATCCGGGAAGCCTTGACCAACCTGGTGTTCAACGCGGTGGACGCGATGCCCAAGGGCGGGACGCTCTCCCTGCGCACCGAGCGCATCGGCGACAGCGCGTTCCTGTACGTCGAAGACACCGGACAGGGAATGACGCCGGAAGTGCGGGACCGCCTCTTCGATCCCTTCTTCTCGACCAAGGGAGTGAAGGGAACGGGGCTGGGGCTCTCGACCGTCTACGGAATCATCAAGCGCCATCAAGGGAAGATCGAAGTGCAGAGCCAGCCAGGACGCGGGACCTGCTTTTCGATCCGGCTTCCGCTGGCCACGCAAGGCGCGGGCAAGCAGATTCAGGAGCACATGATGTCGAGTCGGCCCTGGAAGATCCTCGTCGCGGACGACGAAGCCAACGTCCGCGAGGTCCTGGTGGAGCTTCTGCAGCTCCTCGGTCACGACGTGGTGCAAGCAAGCGGCGGCCACGAGGCTCTCGACGTTTTCGACACGCAGGCATTCGATCTCGTCTTGACCGACCTGGGGATGCCGGACCTGAGCGGCTGGGACGTGGTCGATGCGATCCGGAAGAAAGACCACCGGATTCCCGTCGTGCTCGCGACCGGCTGGGGAAGTCAGATCGGAGACACGGAAGCCAGCTGCCGCGGTGTGACCCGCGTCATGGCCAAGCCGTTCACGGTGCAGAAAGTCTCGTCGCTCATCGCGGAAATCCAAGGTGCGCGCGCCGCCGCCTGAGCGCGGCAAGGCAGCAAAGGAGAGGCGTATGTCCATCCAACTTCGAAAAGCGATCGCTGCGCTGGTCATCGTAGGCTGCGGCGCAGCCTTCGCGATCGGTGCGGTGTCCGCGCGGCCCGAGCGCGATGTCACGACACGCAGCGACGAGGCATATGCCGCCTACGAGCAAGGCATGGAGCACCTCGCCCAGTTCCGCTACGAAGAAGCGCAGCAAAGCTGGCGGCGCGCGGTCGCGCTCGATCCTCACTTTGCCATGGCCTGGGGTCGCATCGCCAACCTGAGCATGTCCATGGGACAACGCGACTCCGCCAACGCAGCGCTGGCGCAGGCCCGAGCGTCCTCGGCGCGGCTCCAGGAAATCGAACAGCTCCGGCTCGACAAGATCGAGGCCAGGATCCAGCGTCGTCTGGAAGCGGAATTCGAAGCATCCAGGTCGATCTTGGAGCGCTATCCGGACGACACCGAGTCGATGCTCTCGATCCATGCCCACTCGCGTGCGAGAGGGGATCTCGACACCTGCCTGGAAATGCTCGAGCGGGTGCTCGCGATCGAACCGGAGAACTTCGTAGTCTACAACGAGCTCGGTTATGTCCTGGCCGACCTCGGTCGTTTCGATGAAGCGACGGCGGCGTTCCAAAAGTACGCATTTATCAACCCCGATGAGCCGAACCCGCACGACAGTCTGGGCGAGCTCTACGAACGGATCGGCCGGTACGAGGATGCCGTTGCCGAGTACGAGCGGGCCCTGGAAGTCGATCCGCGCTTCTGGTTCGCCTACATCCACCAGGCGCGTGTCGCGCTCACGCTCGGCCGGTTCGACAAAGCGGATGCGATTCTGGAGAAGGCGGCCGATGCAGCGGACACTCCCGGTTCGGAGTTCCACAACGCATTCATGCGCGTGGATCTCGCCCACCAGAGAGATGGAGTGCGCGCGATGGTGGAAGCGATCTCCGATTTGCCGACGCTCCCGGATACGTGGCAGACAGATTCCCTCTGGGTCGCCGCATGGGGCGCCCGCCTGGCGCGCAACTCCGCTGCGCTCGACGCGGTGACGCGGAAGTTCGACAAGATGAAGGCCCGTTTCGAGGAGGAAGTCCCCGAAGAGCCGTTCCTCGCCAAACGCTTTGCACGCACCGCGCGTTTTCTCGATTCGCAGCGCGCCTGGTTGAACGGTGATTTCGCGAGCGCCGATGAAGCGATCACCGATCTCATGGAGCAACGGACCGAGTGGTTCATGTCCGATTGCATGCTCCTGGACCAGGCGCAGCTCCTCACGGAGTTGGGACGTTACGACGAGGTCGCGGCGCGCTTGCAGCCGGTGCTGGATCGCAATCCTCGCCATCCGGAAGCGAACCTCCGCATGGGGATCGCGATGGCGGGGGCGGGACGCAGCGTCGCGGCGGCGAGCCATTGCGCCATGGCGCTGGCGAGCTGGGGAAAGGCGGATCGAGGCCATCGGTTGGTCGCGCAGGCGGACCGGGTCTTCGAAGAAGCGCTGCGCAAGTCCGCGCGCGGAAGCACGCCGGCGTCGTGAGTAAGCGCGTTAGTGGGATCCCGTCTCGCGGAGCCACGCATCGATGGAGGGTGGCACCGGAATGTCCGCATCGAGCGACCGGGCCGCCTCGATCTCGCGGCGCGTGCCGGGGCGATCTCCCTGGCGCGCCAGAACGATCCCCAAGCTGAGGTGCGCCTCGGCGAAGTTCGGGGAGAGCGCAACGGCGCGCTCGTACTGCTCTCGCGCTCCCTCCAAATCGCCCTGCCGATCGAGCACGTACCCCAGGTTGTAGCGCGCTTCCGGATAGGCCGGCCGAAGCTCCAACGCCTCCTCCAGGTCGGCGCGCGCGTCGGCCCATCGTCCCGCGCGAGCGCGGAAATCCCCTCGATTGCCCCAGGCGACCCAGGCGCGCGGGCTCGTCTCGATCGCGCGGGTCCAGAACGCCTCCGAATCCTTCCAATGGTCGAGCCGGCTCACCGTCATTGCTCCCCAGATCAGTGCGATCGCGGCGAAGAGACCGATCGCGGCGAATTCTCCGGATCGACGCCGGTGCGGTGGGAGCCTCCCCATCAGGACCTGCCCTGAAGCGCACCCCGCGATCCAGAAACCGAGCGCCGGCACATAGAGGAAGTGATCCGCCACGAACGATTTTTCCATGTACCCGAACGGAACGAGCCCCAGAGTCGGAAGGCTCGCGATGACGAAGAAGCCCAAACCGAATACGAGGGCGCGGATCGCTCCTTCCGACCGGGTCGAGCGCTGAATCGCGGAGCGTAGGGTTCCGAGCAGGAGGCCACTCGCGAGGAGCAGACCGAAGAGCGCGATCGCTCCCAGGATGAGCATTGGGAAGTCGAGCGCCCATCGGGGATACATGGGCGACAGGTCGGCGGGCCAGACGAGCTTGCCCAAATAGAACCAGATCGCGCGCGCCGCGATCGCGACTCGCTCGACGGCCGAGGCGTCGGTCGTGATGGCCGGGCCATGCTCACGAAACAGGGTCAACCCCGATTGCGTTGCCGCAAAGGCGAAGAACGGAAGCGTGCGCAGGAAGATCGGTTTCCATCCCCGGTGCTGCATGAGCGGAAGGCACGCCTCCATCCAGAGGATGAGGAGCGGCAGCACCACCGCGCTCGACTTGGAAAGCATCGCGAGCAATCCGAAGAGGTAGGTGCCGAACCACCGTACGAGCCGGCCCTGCCCCTCCGCAGAGCGGCGCGCGGCATACCGATAGGCGAGGAGCGAGAGAAGAAGGAAGAGCGCCGCGAGCAGGTTCTTCCGTTCGGCGATCCACGCCACCGTCGCGACCTGGGTCGGGTGGACCGCGAAGAGGAGCGCCCCGAGGAACGCCGGACCATTCCGCGTCGGGCTGAAAACTCCGCGAATGAAGAGAAAAGCCAGCACGGCGACCAGGCCATGCAGGACCAAGTTGGTGGCGCGAGTCGCGGGAATCGACCCGCCCCACAGGACTCGATCCAGCCAGAGTGAGGTGAAGAGCACCGGATAGGCCTGCGGAGTCGCGAAGCTCGTCCAGATCTGCACGAGCGCATCCGGTTCTTCCAACAGGGGAAGCTCGATGTATTCGGGATCATCCCAATTGAGCGGAGGGTCATCCAGAGTGGGCAGATAGAGCAACGAGGTCAGAAAGAGTACGGCTGCCAGGAGGAGAGTTCGATGCTTCACGGCCCGATTCTGCCATGCCCGGATCCTCGCTGCCACCCGAGCGCGTTCCCTTCGGCCGAATGTGTATACTGGCCGGCGGGCGACGTGCAGGCGCCGCCCTCCTGCTTCCCTCGGGCCGAGGGGCGGACGCACTTGAAAGGAGCTTCGGATGGTTGCGACTCCCTCGACGATGCCCCCGCTTGGAACCAAGATTCCGGAGTTCTCGCTCGCCGACGTCGTGAGCGGGGAGACGGTGAGTGCCGCAGACCTGGTATCGGCGCCGGCGTCGCTCGTCATGTTCATCTGCAACCATTGCCCGTTCGTGAAGCACGTGATGCCGGAGCTCGGCAGGCTCGCCGACGATTATCTTCCGCGTGGAGTCCGTTTGGCGGCGATCAACTCCAACGACGTCGAGATCTATCCGCAGGATGATCCGGAGAACATGCGGGAGCTGGCCATGTCCCGGGGCTGGAAGTTCCCGTTTCTGTTCGATCGGGACCAGCAGGTGGCCAAGGCATTCCGCGCCGCGTGCACTCCGGATTTCTACGTGTTCGATCGAGCCGGAAATCTGGTCTATCGCGGCCAGCTCGACGCGAGCCGCCCCAACAACGACGTGGCGGTCACCGGCGCGGATTTGCGAGCAGCCCTCGACGCCGTCTTGTCCGGCAAGCCCACTGCTCGCGAGCAGGTGCCCAGCCTGGGCTGCAACATCAAATGGAAGCAGGGCAACGAACCGGACTATTTCGGCTAGCTCCTGCAGAGAGGTCTCCATGAAACTCGGCCACCGTTTCGCGATGCGCGCCGGGCGCGGAATCGCCGCACCATCTCCGGAACGCGCTGCATCGGGAACGCCGATCCGCGCGGGCGCGGTGACGGTGCTCCTGATGGCGGCGGCACTGGTCGCGCACGCCGAGAGCGACATTCCGTACCAACGGCCCAGCCCCGATCTGACCGCGATCATCGACGCGCCGCTCACTCCCAATGTCATGGTGGATCCAACGCGCGGTTGGTTGCTTCTTCTGGAGCGGCCGAGCCTTCCTTCCATCGCCGAGCTCGCCGAGCAGGAGCTGCGCCTGGCCGGAATGCGCATCAATCCTCAGACGAACGGACCGAGCCGGCGCATCTCCTCCTCCGGGATGGAGCTGGTTCGGATCCCCGACGGGGAGACGCGCGCCATCGAAGGGCTGCCCGAGGATCTTCGAATCGACGATGAGAACTGGAGCAGCGACGGCTCGCGACTGCTCTTCACCAACACGACCGACCAGGGAGTCGAGCTCTGGGTCGTGGAGGTGGCCGATGCGCGCGCCCGCAGGCTGGTAGGACCGGTGGTGAGTCTCGTGGCCGGCGTGCCGCCGCGTTGGATCGATGACGCGAGCATCCTGTTCCTGCGAGTCCCGGAGAATCGCGGAGCTGCGCCCAAAGCACCGCTCGTGCCGGACGGTCCTGTCATTCAGGAGAATCTGGGAGTGAAAGCTCCCGCGGCGACTTATCAGGATCTACTTGCCTCGCCGTACGACGAGGATCTCTTCGAGCATTACCTCACGAGCGAGCTGGTCCGGGTGGATCTGAAGGGCACCGTTTCGACGATCGGAGAAGCGGATCGCTACTGGGAGTGCCGCCCCTCCCCCGATGGAGCGTTCCTGCTCGTGAAGCGCCTCCATCGTCCCTACTCCTATCTCGTGACCGCGCATCGCTTCCCCACGCGCACAGAGGTCTGGACCGCTCGAGGCGAACCGGTCCGTGAGTTGTACGACGCGCCGCTGCAGGAGCAGATTCCGATCGCGAGAGGAAGCGTCGCCACCGGGCCGCGGGAGTTCGCATGGCGTGACGATGCGCCCGCCACGATCGTCTGGGCGGAGGCACTCGATGGAGGCGATGCCGATCGACCCGCCGACCACCGCGATCAGTTGTATCTGTTCGCCGCGCCGTTCGCCGGAGAGCCCCGGGCGCTCGCGCGACTGGAGCTGCGCTATCGGGGGATCACGTGGGGAACGGACGATCTCGCTCTCGTCCAATCGTACGAGTGGAACACGCGACGCTCCCTCATGCAGATGTTGCGTCCCGGCGCTTCCGATTCGCTCCGGGTCCTCTTCGATCGATCTTCGGAGGATCGATACAGCGATCCGGGGACGCCGCTCACGCGCATCAACGAGCTGGGCCGGCCGGTGCTGCATCTCGTCGACGGCGCCTTGCTGCTCTCGGGGCTGGGCGCATCTCCGGAAGGGAACCGACCGTTTCTCGATCGATTCGACCTCGCGACGCGTGAGACGACTCGCCTCTTTCAATCTGAGGCTCCCTATTACGAGCGGGTCATCACGGTCCTGGATCCGGCGGCGTCACACGCTCTCACGATGCGGGAGTCGGTGGAGACGCCTCCTGACTTCTACGCCCGCGACCTCACGAGCGGGGAGCTGCGGGAGCTGACGCATCTGCCGCACCCGACGCCGCAGCTCGCGAGGATCCAGAAGGAGATCGTCCGTTATGAGCGCGCCGACAGCGTCGATCTCACCGCCACCCTGTATCTTCCCGCAGGATACGATCCGGCAGCCGACGGTCCGATTCCGATGCTGCTGTGGGCCTATCCGCGCGAGTTCAAGAGCGCGGAAGCAGCCGGCCAACTCACGCGCTCGCCGTATCAGTTCGATCGCATCACCGCCAATTCGCCGCTTCTCTGGCTCCTGCGCGGCTATGCCGTCCTCGAGAATCCCACCATGCCGATCGTGGGAGAGGGAGAGGAAGAGCCGAACGACACCTATGTCGAACAGCTCGTCGCGAGCGCCCAGGCCGCGGTCGATGCGATGGTGAGCCGAGGTGTGACCGAACCGGGCAGGATCGCGATCGGCGGGCATTCCTACGGCGCGTTCATGGCCGCGAATCTGCTCGCGCGCACGGATCTCTTCGCCTGTGGGATCGCGCGCTCGGGCGCGTACAACCGAACCCTGACGCCATTCGGTTTCCAGGCGTCGGAACGCCGTTCCTTC
>CAMPIC010000014.1 GCA_946886185.1 uncultured bacterium | reverse complement strand
GCGGTGCGGGGCAGAGGTAGGTCGAGGCTTCGCCGATGCCGAAGAGCCCACCGACGAGCGCCGAGAACCCGTTGGGCGAACCGAGTGGGGCCCCGATGGTCGGCGGCTTGATGCCCTTGGGACGCCCCGTCGTCCCCGATGCATCGAGTCCCTCGATTGTCGCGGGCTGCGACTCCGAGCGCAAGCAGCCCTTCGGCAGACCCTGCAGCTGCCGCGACCAGCAAGGGGGTCCCGTTGATGACCACGGCCGACCCGCAATTGGCTAGGAAACCGCAGGAGCACGAGTTAGACTCCGGGGTTCGCGCCGCCCGCGCCACGACGCCGGGCGAAGCTGTTCCGTGTGGAACGCGCGCTCGATCACGATCTTCGGGAGGTTCGATGGCTCCGCAGTACATCTACACGATGAAAGGTCTGGGGAAGGTGCATCCCCCGGACAAGGTCGTCCTTCGGGACATCTGGCTCTCCTTCTATTACGGAGCCAAGATCGGAGTGCTCGGACTGAACGGTGCCGGGAAGTCCTCTTTGCTGCGGATCATGGCAGGGGAGGACAAGGAGTTTCTCGGCGAGGCTCGCATGGCCGACGGGATGAAGGTCGGCTATCTCTCGCAAGAGCCGGTCCTTAATCCGGAGAAGGACGTGCGTGGAAACGTGGAAGAGGGCATGGCTGAAATCAAGCAGCTCCTCGACCAGTTCGAGAAGATCAGCGCGAAGTTCGCAGAGCCGATGGAGCCGGACGAGATGGACGCGCTCCTCGAGAAGCAGGGCAACATCCAGGAGAAGATCGAGGCGGTCGACGGCTGGGAGATCGACCGCAAGATCGAGATCGCAATGGATGCGCTGCGCTGCCCTCCCGGGGACGCGGACGTGACCAAGCTTTCCGGAGGGGAGCGCCGCCGGGTCGCGCTGTGCAAGGTGCTGCTCCAACAGCCGGATCTGTTGATTCTCGACGAGCCCACCAACCATCTCGACGCGGAGTCGGTGGCCTGGCTCGAGCGGCATCTGGCCGAGTTTCCCGGAACGATCGTCGCGGTCACGCACGATCGCTACTTCCTCGACAACGTCGCGGGATGGATTCTGGAGCTCGATCGCGGCCATGGGATTCCTTGGGAGGGCAACTATTCTTCCTGGCTGGAGCAGAAGCAGGAACGTCTCCGTCAGGAAGAGAAGTCGGAGTCGCGCCGCCAGCGCACCCTCGCGCGCGAGTTGGAGTGGATCCGCATGAGCCCGAAGGCGCGACACGCCAAGGGTAAGGCGCGCGTGGCCGCATATGAAGACCTCCTCCAGCAAGACATGGAGAAGCGGCAGGAGACCGCGGAAATCCTGATTCCGAACGGTCCTCGGCTCGGCGACCTCGTCGTCGAGGCGCGGCATTTGCGCAAAGGGTTCGGTGATCGGCTCCTCATCGAGGACCTGAACTTCATGCTCCCGCGAGGAGGCATCGTCGGCGTGATCGGGCCGAACGGAGCCGGCAAGACCACCCTCTTCCGGATGATCATGGGTCAGGAGCAGCCGGATGCGGGAGAGCTCGTCATCGGAGACACCGTCCAGTTCTCCTACGTCGACCAATCGCGCGACACGCTCGATCCCGACAAGTCGATCTGGCAGGAGATCTCCGGCGGGAAGGACGTCATCCCTCTGGGCAAGCGCGAGATCAACTCGCGCTCGTACGTCGGAAGCTTCGGATTCAAAGGCCAGGATCAGCAGAAGAAGGTCGGGTTCCTCTCCGGCGGTGAGCGCAATCGCGTGCATCTGGCGAAGCTGCTCCAGAGCGGCGGAAACTTGCTGCTGCTCGACGAGCCGACCAACGACCTCGACGTCGACACGCTGCGTGCTCTCGAAGATGCGTTGATGGAGTTCGCGGGATGCGCGGTCGTGATCAGCCACGATCGCTGGTTCCTCGATCGTATCGCGACGCACATCCTGGCGTTCGAAGGGGACAGCCAAGTCTACTGGTTCGAAGGAAATTACCAGGACTACGAGAAGAACAAGCGTCAGCGGCTCGGCGCCGACGCGGACCAGCCGCACCGCATCAAGTACCGCCCGCTCGTGCGGAGCTGATCAACGGGTCGACGTGCAAGACACCTGATGCGGTGCGCACGCCGTCCTCGGCGACAATGTGCTGGTGGAGGACACGGCCCAAACTCTGGCCCGACGAGCCCGATGCGCCCTCCAACGAGGAAAACGACAGGGGAGCAGACGCGGGCCGGCTTCCGACTCCGACTCTTCGATCCCGCTTGCCGGCGCCAGAGAGCCCTCGCCAACCAGCCGCCGGACCACACCTCCCCTCGATGGGGACTCCGTTTTGCGTTGAAATCTCCTATGTCGCGTACCACGGATACTCCCACTTGTCCGGCATCGAGATGACATCGCGGTTGTAGAGATGCGGCCAGGCGTGGTTGCGCCCCGACGCCCGTGAATCGGGAGGCGCGGGCTGCGCAGGATCTCCCTCCAGCCAATCCTTCACCACGTAGGGATAGAACTGCTTGTTCCAGAGAAGGCCGGCATTGGCCTGCCGTGCCACGAGCCGCTCTTCGGGATCGAGACGCTCGGGAAGTATGCTCCGATAGAACGCATCCGCCTCCGCGCGGCGAGCCGCGAAACTCCTTTCGAATCCCTCTCCGAAGGGGGCTGCGTAGTCATCCGCTGACTGCGAACGGAGTCGGAGAGACACCGTGACTGTCTCTCCGGCCTCGAGCTGAAAGCGATAGTGCGCGCACGCCTTGGTCCCGCGCTGCGGCGAGCTCGGCTCCACGCCCTTCACGATGATGTCGTGGAACGCGTCCTTCACGTGCGGCGTCGGATTGGGAACTCCGAAGAGCTTTCTCGACGTTGGTCACGTTCTCCGTGAAGAGCAGGCGCGGGGGTTCCCCCGACGAATCTCGTCTCACGTGCCAACAAAAGGCACCGAGGGTCGGATGCGCGGCCACCACCAGGCCCGGCCCTTCAGCGCGCAGTTCCGCACCGGTCCAGTAGCCTTCCTCGCTCCGCCCCCAGCTCCAGGTATTCCGGAACCACAAGGTCGGAAGTAGATGAAGCGGCGCAGCTTCGGGACCGCGATTGGAAACGCTAAGGCGGATGAGCATGTCGTTGGGCGAGGCCTTGGCATACTCGACTTGCACGTCGAAGTAGCGTCCGCCTTCGAAGATGCCGGTGTCGGCCAGCTCGAACTCCGGCGCCTCGCGGCCGGGAGCGCGGTTTTCGTCGCGCAATCGTTCGTATGGAAACTCCGCTTGCGGATGCTTGTACAACCCCCGCATGTACGAATGCGTGGGCGTCGAGTCGAGATAGAAGTGGGACTCTTTGACGTCCTCGCCGTGGTTCCCTTGGGGGCCGGAAAGCCCGAAGAGCCGCTCCTTGAGAAACGGGTCCTTCTCATTCCAGAGCGCGATTGCGAAGCAGAGGCGGCATTCCCGGTCGGTGATCCCCAGGATGCCGTCTTCGCCCCAGCGGTAGGCGCGCGCCGCGGACTGCGAGAAGTCGAAATAGCTCCAGGGATCGCCGTCCGCCGAGTAGTCCTCGCGGATCGTGCCCCACTGCCGCTCGGAGAGATACGGCCCCCATCGCTTCCAGTTGCGGATCCGGGCGGCCTCTTCGGCGAGCCGCGCGTGCTCCGCCTCGTACAGCTCTGACTTCTCGCCGGGGACCATGCGGCGCATTGTCGCCCGGCCCGGCCGTTTCGGCAATACGGCGCGTGGTTCGGGGGCTTGTCCAGGACGGGTGGATCGAGGAGCCGACTACCGGAGAGAACCTGACTACCGGAGAGAAGCCGACTACCGGAACTGAAGCTTCAAGCGGCCCCAGCTCGTTCCGACCGTGGGAGACACTCCACATCCCAGTGGATACGCCCCGATCAGCTCGCATTCACGACCGCCCAAGAACCCCGGCAGGCAAGGAGAGTCGGGTCGGAGCGCGAAATCGCCCGAATCCTCGTCGCAGAACAGTGGATCGACGTCGTAAACGACGCCGCTGTTCGGAAGGGGTACGCAATATCCCCAGTTTCCCAGGTCGTTGAACGAGAGCAAGCAGCAGGTGACTTCGACCCATCCGGTGCACTCCAAACCGTATCCGCCGATCGTTTTCCCGATCACGCAGTTGCGGATCTTGCTCTGCGACGGAGGACCTGAAATGGTGTAGATCGCCGACTCCGCCTCGTTGTGCCAGAACGTGCTGTTGCGGATGTCATGCTCGCCATAAGCAATGATGGCATTTCCCACGTTGTCCCAAAACAAGCAGCCGTCTATCTCCATCGTCGCACCCCAAATGCCGCCGCAGGAGTTTCTGACGAAGACACTGTTGGTGACACGTAGATCCGCATCCGAATAGATCGTCCCACCCACTTCAAAAAACGTGTCGTGACCCTCGAAGACCGAATCCTCGATAACGACAGAGGAGGCATGCGTATCGCCGTTGACCCGAGTTTCGATGGCTGCGCCCGCCGTTGAGCAACCATCGAGCCCGTTCTCACGAAAAACACAGTTGCGCACCTCTAGTGTGAATGCAGGAGACTCCCAATCTTGTAGGTAAAGAGGCGTGCAGCTGTTGCTGAACGTGACGTTTTCGATCAAGACGTTTCCTGACAAGTACAGCTTCAAATATACGATCGTCGTCGCGTCCGGACTGCTTCCCTGGCCACGGATCGTGAATGATTTCGCCCAAAGCAACAGCTCGCGAACTTCTCCGGAGTCTGTGCTCTCGTCGTAGTAACCGGGTCCTATCCAGATCTCGTCGCCGTTCTGAGCTGCCTCCAACGCCTCCCACACGGTGGCGTAGTCCCCAGAACCGTCCTGCGTCACTGTCAGAACCGCTGAACGACAGAGGCCGGCCGTCGCGACCAACGCCAATGCCGCCGCGATCAGGCTCGCGCGCAACCGCCACACCCGGCACATCCCTCGTCGGGATGTGCCGGGCGACGACAGCTCGCGTGAGGCATTGAGATGAGAGCACGATTGCATCGTCGGACCTCGATTACCTCATGAGCACGACTCGCTCCGAAGCAGAGCCGCCCGCCCACCGAATCCGGTACCAATACACTCCGCTGGGGACCGCTTCACCCGCCTGGCCCCGGCCATCCCACCGGATTCGGTGCTCTCCGGCTTTCAGCTCGCCTTCGAGCAACGAACGAACGCGGCGTCCACCGACGTCGTACACATCGATCGACACCTCCTGGGAAGTGTCCAGGCGCAACAGCAGCTCCTGCTCGCCGCGTGAGGGCTGCGGGACTAATCCAGATACGGTCGGTTCGTCCGAGCCCTGGGGGCTACCGCGCTGCGGATCTCCGGACGGGTCGTTGGTGAGGATGCTCAGCGTGTTCCGCGAATTGGCGCCGTACATGGCCCACAGAGCGGGGCCCGGGTCCCCGACCGATGGAAGGTCGAACGCATGCAGCCACCCGTCTCGCGTCTGAACGATCATCGTCCAAGGCTCGTCCTCCCCATCGAACTGAGCCAGAGCGGGCGTGAGCGGCTCATCGGGGAAGAGGAGCGGCCAACCCGGCGTGGGAGACAGTTTCTCCGTCGACGAGTTATGGTCGTACTGGTACGCGAAAATCGCGTTTCCAGTGGTGCCGACCAGGATCTCAGGCTCTGAATCGGCTGCACCGCCCGGAAAGTCATAGTCCACGGCCACCGCCGGGCCGGTGGCGGCGATGGTCTCATTCGTCACCTGGGTCTCGGGCATCTGGCACCTCGATTCGTGGACGAGCCAATCGGACTGCGAGTCATCACGATCGAGGACGTAGATCACGGACTCCTTGACGCCAACGGGACACACGATGATCTCCAGTGCCGCATCGGTATCGAGGTTCGCGAGCGACGGATACACTGCGGGTTCAAAGGTCACATCGTCGAGCTCGAACAACACGTTCGAGCTCTCCTCGTCGACTATGAACAGCTTACCCGCAGCAGCGCCTTCCACGGCCGCAGCAACGACGATGTCGTTGTCACCATCTCCGTCCACGTCTCCCACCACGGGAGGAGACAAGGCATAGGTTTCCAGATCCAAGGACCATCGAGCGTCCTGACGCTCCGAGGCCGACGTAGGAATCGGATAGACGGCAAGCCAACCGTTGGTCGTGCTTGCCACGATCTCATACGCGTCCTCGCCGCCGTCGTAGCCGAGCGCGAGAGCACCATATCCGGCGGATCCGGGATACTGGGCGAAGGATCCATCCGAAGCTCCGAATGGATCCCCGTCGGCTGCCTCGAAAGCATAGATGTACGGATCGTCTCGTCCGGGAGCAAACACGAGCTGATCGAGACCGCTCTCTTGATCGTGAGGAGGGATCAGGACCGGGCCATCCACGGGGACATCGTGGTAACGCAGATGCGCGGTGACCATCCGGATCGGTAGCGGATCGATCAGCAACCGCGCCTTCCAGAGGTGGAGTCCGTGTCCCAGCATCGCCTGGGCCCCCATCCAGAACCACGGGGAATCGTCATACGAATCGAAAGTCGCGGCCCCTCGGTAATTTCGGTATGGAGCGCGGTTCTCCGGGGTCAGAGCCGGATCGAAGCTGACCGGATCATAGGGGCCCGGGGCGTCCAGCCATGGTTCTCCATCGGGTCCCATCGCATAAACGACGTCGGTTGCAGCCGCGACCATCGGTGCCACGACCTCCCCGATAGCCGGCGCACAATCCGACTTGGTGTTGAGGAGCACCGGCCAGCCTTCCCGTTCGCGGAGCGAAGGAAAGACCGGACCGACCGAGAGGGTATCGTCGTCGGCACACTGGTGCCCGCCGACCGCGGTCGCCGTAACGAAGAAGTAGTAAGGACCTTCCTCATGGGGAAGTGGCTGGCCATTCGCATCCCTGACTTCATATCGGGAAGCGGCATTGTCGAGGGTGGCAAACCACTCCAGATCCGTGCCTTCCAAATCGCTGGCCCTTCCGACGAGGTACGAGCCGATGCGGTCCGGCTCTGCACATTCCCAGGTGAGGGTGACCGCTCCGTCGAACAGCTCCACGTACAAACTGTCCAACAGCTCACAGTCGCCTCCGCCCTGCGTGTTCTCGGCAAGAATGACTGGCAGCGGCAGCGGCCGTTCCCCTTTGTATACTTCGATGTCTATGGAAGCCGAAAATCCCGCCGTGTCGGAGACTTCTCCGGCGCAGAGAAGAAATCCTGCCGATGAGAAACGAATCGTTTCGGGCTCCAGATCCGCGAGGACCAACACCGTATCGAGTGGGACAAGCGATCCTGCGGTTGGGTGAAGCGTCAGCACCACAGAGTCGGCCCATGCCGTGCCATAGTTCGAGATTGCCGGAGTGATCCGGAGGGTCGTGTCGTTGCATCCCCAATCCCCCCAGGACCAGCGGCTCGCCGCGAGCTCGAGAAGGGGAGACAGGGGACGGACCAGGAAGTCACGTCGGATGTAGGGGCTGGCCCCCCAGGAGTCGGTCGTCGTGACCGTCATGAGCAACTCGTCCCGTCCATCCATCTCTCCCAGAAAATCCGCGACGAATTCCACTGTGGCGGAATCGCCCGCCGCCACCGAGGAGATGTACTGCGCGCCCGTGCTCACCGAGCACCAGTCGGCGGCCACCGCATCGAACTCGAGCTTGCGCACGGTGGAGGATCCATGAAATGCGAAGTAGATCGAATCTCCATCGACGAAGACTACGTCCTGCGAACCCGCATTGTGCGTGACGTTCTCGAAGCTGGACTGGGTCGTCAGGATGCCGCTGAAGACCGTGTCGGGATCTTGGCTCTGCGAGGTCGCGCTCACGGTATACCGTCCCGTGAGGTCGTGACGCCAGATCTCGAACCGCTCGGCTGCTCCGGATGACAAGGAGGGTTGACCTTCCACCCGGAAGCTCTCGTGTGGATTAGGAACGCGGAACACCTCGCTTTCTCCGCCCGGATTTCCGCCCGTTTCTCCGATGTAGATCGATTCCGGACGATAGGCCCCGTTGACCGCGAGTTCCATGTAGACCATGGGGGACGGCCGCAACAGGATGGTGGACGCGTTGGATGCGGCAGTACCGATGTTCTTCACCGTGACCTCGAGAGTGACTTCCTCTCCGGCCTCGAGCATTCCGTCCCCGTCTCCCGAGGGCTCAGAATCGTCGACTTGATGCGACGAGTAAACGAGCAGAGGTTGGTTCGCTTGCTCGATCGGTAACTCTTCCAAATGGGGACGCCACCCGGGCTTGAGTGCACCGATAAAGGTTTCGAAGCTCGAATCGGCACTCACGAACTCCGGGTCGATCACGGCGACGCCGTTCTCGTTCGTCTCCTCCACGAGGAACAGGTTGTAGGTCCCATCCGGATGCCGTTGTGTCAAGCACACCTTGACGCCGGGAATGGTCATCCCGGCGCCCGCCTTGCGCACCTGCACGGAGATCTCGTCATCCTCGTCTGGATCGTAGGGGAACGGCTGAATCTCGACGTCGATGTCCGGGGGCGTGCCAGGCCACACCCAAAGAATCGGCGAACCCAAGGCCGTGATCGCGCTCTGGACCATCCCGTAATCGTAACCACCGTCGTTGACGACCTCGAACCATGCGTCCCCCAGCATGATGTCGCCGGGGTTACAGAAGTAAGTGACGAGGCGCTCGGCGTATCCTTCGAGCAGCCCGTTCGTAGGGCTCTTGCTCTGGCCGATGTACGCCACTGCCCCGCCGTTCGGCGCCCGCAGGAACGCTTCGCCGACCGCGTCGATCTCATATGTGTTGGTGAAGCTTCCACCGGAAGCGACGATCGAGTAGTTGGGATACTGCACAGCGTTGTCCAATCCCAGAACCTGGGAAATGGTCAAGTCCTGTACTGGGGCAAGCGCCGCTGCTAAGTCTGCTCGGCACTGCTGTTGCTGAGGCTGCGTCAGTGTACCACAACTGTTTTGGGCGCTCGGTAGGAATGGAGAAGTGTTGTCGACGGTCGGATCTCCCAGCTTGTCCCAGAACGAGTGCTCGATGTGCCAGACGAAATGCGAGCCCGAACGCAGCCTCTGTTGGAACTGATTCGTCTCCCAGTAAGTCGGTGCTCCGGGCGCATAGTAGCCCTCGATGTCCTCTTGTTGAGCCTCGTAGCACAAGCATTCCTCGTTGTCGATTACTACGGTTGGCCCGTCGAACCGGGGATAGAGGCGCGTGATGTCCCAGGACCGACTCGGCGCACCCTCCAATGTTTCGGCAATCTCTGACTCGGAGAGAGCGATCTTGTTGTCCGAGACGATCCCATGCGTCGGGCCCGCCACGACCAGCGCACGGTCGTAGAAATCGGTGTCGATGGCCTCGGTTCCGGTGCCGTTCAGGAGGAGGTAATCGTGCGTCTTGTCGATCATCGTAGCCGCCTCCTGCGCATTGCGGGCAGGCAGGCGATGCACGTGGAGCATGGATCCATTGTTCGTCATTTCGAGATCATAGATGTCCTCGGCGAGCAGTCCATCACCATCCCCGTTCCAGAACTCCTCCCAGCCCGGTCCGACACGTGTGTACCAGCGGTCCGAAGGCATATCCTCTCGGGACTGAAAGACTCCGGAAGTTCGGCGCGTGGGGATGACCGCCTCGTCTCCCGCGAGGAGCACGTACGTCGTACCCCAGTCTTCCGCGGCAGCTTTGAGATAGGCACGGATGGTCGCCGCCCGGTCGAATCGAGACTGTCCAACCCACTCTTCGATCTCTTCGAGCGTTCGGACCACGGTGAAGATGCCATATCGGGTCACCAGCTCCGCGTGTCTCGACCACTGGTCCGTCATCGAGCCGTGTACCGGATCTGAGAGATCCGAGCCGTTCTCGTCCACGTCGCTCGTGATGATCAGGTACTCGACCGGCTGCCCTTCCGTGGAGGGCCCATCCGTAATCAAGAGTTCCTCCTCCCAGGCCGCGCGGGCGCTGGCCCCGTGATCTGGCGGATCCACGGGCACGTGCGCGTCGCCGTATCGCGGATAGAATCGTTCGAGATCATCTCGATTGAGAGCGCGGGACGCGACCCACTTGCGGAACGAACCGAACGGACCGTCGATCGTTTCCGGCCGATGGTAGGAGAGCGTGGCTCTCGCTTCGCTTTCATCCAGCGGACGGAGTCGCACTCGAATTTCCATCCGCGTCGTCACGGTGAGCCTGCGAGGCTCGGCCTCGTAAGTGATCGGCCAAACCGCAATCTTGGCCATCTGGTACTCGCGATATTGTCCCGATCCCATCGAGCGGACCGGTTCGGCCGGAAAGACGAGGTTGAATGGCCAAGAAGGCGATTCCGGAACCTCTCCCTCGCGCGATACCGGATAGGGAAGGTAGCTCCCCTGCAGCCGCTGCGTTGTCAGAACACGATAAGAAACCGAGGCAACAGCAGTTCCGGGCGGCAGCACGAACCACACGACTTCGACGGGAAGCTGCGGCATCCCTTCATGTTCCAGACGAAAATCGGCGTCTCCTCCCCGGTAGTGAATGCGATCGTATCGCTCGTCTCGGTGTACTCGGACGTCATCGACGTCGAAGGTCACTGTCTGGATGAGCTCAGTGGCTTGTTGGGCGTTTGCATTGGCTGATTCGATGAGGGCGGCAAAGCAAGCGAACAGAATGAATCGGCGCGTGACGTGAGGGAACATGCGGGCCTCCTGCTATCGGTTCTGCGGTGAACCGGGCACCTCCTGTGCGCGCTCCTGACAGTTGAGCGCGCACAACGGCGGCTTAAGGATGAATGATGACCTGCGCCTCCCCAGGACTCATGCATGGTGCGGGGCCATTGTACACCAGGCTCTCGTGAGCGGGACCAAAAAAGTCGGCCGATCCGTCATCGGGAGCTGGGCTGGACCAGCCACCCGCGAACATCGAACTACCGCAACTCGCCGATCGTGCTCTTATCCCACTTCTGGACAGTCATGGGCCGGACTCCCGCCCTATTTGCTCTACCAGCGCGTCCGCGAGCTTGTGATATTCGTCGGCGTGATTGTAGATCGCGGCCGACAAGCGAATGAGGCGCTTCGGAAACACCGGCCAGTACTGCACGGGCATTTCGATCTGGTGCTCCGGCCACAAATCCTCTTGCAGGTGATCAAGGAAGAGATCCGACGGCGGGCGCGTTGCGTCGGGCCAGCAAAGTTGTTGAGGAGCGCCGCACGCACAACTTCGTCGAGTTTGGGGGTGGAATCCGCAACGGCAAGAGCCCGCAGAAAGAGTTCCTCCGCCTCACCATACCTGGCTCTCTTGCGACGCACTTCCGCGAAATCGGTCATCACCTCACAGAGAGAAGACGCGCACTGGGGGACACATTGCTGGAATACACCGTAGGCCAACGTCAGCAAGCTGTCGCTACGTGCAAAGTCACCGAGTTCATACTCGGCTACTCCAAGCTCCACGATTGCTTCGGCTGAACGAGTATCGTTCACACCGAAGGCATCCAGCCGCTCCTGGACCGCGGTCTCGAAGCATTTCCTGGCGGCACGCGATTGGCCGTTTTCGAGGTGCGTCTGGCCGCGTTCGATCCAGCGTTGGGCCGCGTCGGGCGTCCCGGTAAGGTTGTCAGCGCCTGTCCCAGGGCCAGCGTGGGACTCGGACACCAGGAAGACCGCGAGTGAGACAAGAGCCAGGGCCTCGCGGTTGATTGGCAAGCGCGCAGATGACGCCACGACCTCAAGCACTGTCTTGCCGAACTCGAAGATCGACGGGAAAATCGGAATGTACCTCCAAGTTGTCGCCATTTACATCATAGCGAAAGAGAGAGGCGGACGCGGTATCCGCGATTTCTTGCGAACCGAGGGGGAGCGCGCGCGTCGAAAGGGCGCGGATCCGATCGTACGCAAGTCTCGCGATTTCTTGCTCGGCGGGGGATTCGAATGCGCGGGGCTCGTCAGAGCCGCCACGTTGGTGGTTGCCGAGACATGGGCCGGCCGGATACTGAGGGCGTTGGCGACCCGCGACTGCAAGACGACCATTCGTCCTGTGCTCCAGCTCGCTCGGATCGAGGATCACGGACTGCATTCGGATCGGAGACTCCGGCCGCGCCGGCTCGACCACGATCTCCTGGAAGCGATCGTGCGCGACGATGCTCAGCCGGTCGACCGCTGTCACACGGGTGCGCCTCCCATAGGGCAATCGCAGTCCGCGACCGATCGACTACTCGATCAGGACCCGCGCATTCGCCGCCGCCCTGAGCGGCACGATGGTGTAGAGGTTGGTAACATCCCAACCTTCCTTGAGCATGTTGACGTGGATCACGATCTCGGTCGGATCGTCCGACTGCTCGACCTTGAGGAGACGCTCGATCATGGCCTCCTCGTCTGCCCCGGTCTTGCTCGAATCGACCTGGATCACCTTGTCCCGATACCGCCCTTGGAAGAAGTCGTCGCTCTGGAGCAGTTCCAAGAGCTGGCCCGCATGGGTCGTGTCCTTCGCGATCACCAGCACGAACGGCTTCACGATCGGCTGACCCGTCTCCCGGGCGTACGTCTCGAGCGTCATGAGGGAACGCTGGCTCGCGGGAAGCGCCTGCAAGTTCGGACGCCGGAGATACTCGGAGACGAGATCGTACAGACCGTCCTCGCTCTTGTTCCGGTTCAGTTGAAACGCCAGGATCGCTCCCCGGGGGAGTTGAACGCGAAGAGGGCCGCGTCGATCTGGTGCGGGTTCAGATCGACCTGCGCGCTCGCAACGACACCGGCCAGTTTCGCGGCGTTGTCGGAAGCGCAGCGCTTGGTCAGCTCATGAGCGAAGTACTTGGCTGGTGATCGGTCAGCATCGCATTCCTTGGCCGGTGCGAAGATACCTGATCGACCGCTTTACGGGAATCGTGTTGCGTGCCGTCGCGACGACCCAACACGAGCATCGTTGTGTCCAGAGGACATCTCCCAATTCAGCAGGCAGCTTGAGATCGACATCGCTGAACCTCGAGTCCGCGCTGAGACCAGATTCGTTGCGATGTCGCCACTGCTGCAGCGTGGGTTCCTAGACGAGAAGAACAAGCGTCAGCGGCTCGGCGCCGACGCGGACCAGCCGCACCGGATCAAGTACCGCCCGCTCGTGCGGAGTTGATCCGGTCGAAATGCGTCACGTCGCGAGCTTGACGCACTTTGCGCCCACGTCCGCATTCGATTCTTGGCGACGAGCTGCTACTGATGCTGCAGTTCGCCTAGCAGGCGAAGCTTCTGTTCGACTTCCCGAAGCAGGCTTGGTGGAAGCGGTTTCAGGGCTCGAGCGAAGTGCCGATTGTCGATCGCGCGGCTCTGGTCGATCATGACCTCGCAGTCCTCGCGGTTTCCCGCGATGTTCCGAGGCAGAACGACGCGTAAGACACTCTCTCCCGTCAGACGTGTCGTGCACGGAACGATCCAGGTGGATGGGTGGTTTGCCTCGTTCAGCAGGTCGGTCTGGACGACGAGAACGGGACGCGTCTTTCCTGGCTCGGTCCCAGAGCGAGGGTTCAGATCGGCCAGATAGAGGATTCCGTGCCGGATCTTCATCGGTCCCCGAGACCTTCGGAGGTGAGCTCGTCGAGCTCGTCCAATTCCGCGGCGAGCGAGGCCCTGGTCGCGTTCGACGCTTGTCGAAATGCCTCCCGAAGTCTGTCGCGATCCGTGGTTTCCTTGAGCAGCTTGAGACCGCGACGGACGACTTCTACCTTGCTCTTGGCCTTGAGCTTCTTTTGGAGCTCGATCACAAGCTTCAGCTCATCCGGAGGAAGAGTGATGCTGGACTTGGTATTGGCTTTCATACCGAAATGATACTAATCGTACCGCTGGCCGTCAACGGGTCTTTCTGGTCGTCCGGAAACAGTTCTGTCGACGGTGTCCTCTATTGAAGGCGGTGGTCTATAGGGACGCGCTCGTCCCAGTCGAGTCGATGTGTCGTCAAGGCGCGTTTGTGAGGGTGCAGCGGATCGTGTCGAGGCGTTCGAGGAGCGAGTCGCGATTGAATTCCTCGACGGCGCCCGGTTCGTAGTTTCCGATCGCTCCGTAGTGGATGAAGTACCGGACCGCCAGACACGGTTCGGTGCCTTTCACGACGTAGACGATCTCCTCGTACCGATTTCCCGCGGCTGCTTCGATCGAGGTGGCGATGGAGTACTCCACTCCGTCCTCGGTCGCTTCTTCCACTGTTCGCGGGGCGCTCAGAAACGCGCGCGCTGAGCAGGAGTCGCTGAACCCGGATCTCGCCAGATTGGGGACGTAAATGGTCTCGACGGAGATTCCGGAGTCCGCGGAGAGATTGGAGCCGGCGGCCAGGCTGTCGGGCACGCGGAACTTGACTCCATGGATCGAGACTCCGGGTCGAAGCTCGTAGGTGTAGTCGGGCTCTATCTCCCAAGCGGATGGATACCGGATCGAGTATCCCTCGCTCGAGTTGGCGAAGGTTCCCGAAAGACCTCCGGGATCGGGAACGATCGCGATGCAGCCGATATACGACTTCTCTACGTTGTGCTCGAGGACGAGCGCGCTGTTTCCCTTGGACCAGAACACGAACGACTCGCTTCCCGCAACGGACGGGTTGCCGTCGGAGTACCGGATACCGCTCGCGGAGATGGTCTGCGCGAGCGTCATCTCTCGCCCATCGGAAAGGAGGAGGTGGACGCGGCCGTGCGGAACCGGAGGTATCTTTCCAATGCTGTCAGGCTGAACCTCCTGTGCGGATGACGCAGCGGCATCCGATGATCCCGAAGTGCCAATCGATGTCTCGGACCCGCTACCCGACGGACGCGGTGTCGTCTCTCGTGACGGCTGTAGACCTGCCGCTCCTGGCGCACGTACTCGCCGCGCCCGTTCGTTCGGATCGTTGGGATGATGCTCTTCGAAATAGACCGCTTCTATCGTCTTGCCTTCGTTGCAGAGATACGTGACAGCCACTCGTGTTTCAGGCGCGAACGTTTGGTCATTCTCCGAGAGCGGGACTTCCTGAGGCGCAGGTCGGGACTCAGGAGATCGCCGGTTGAGGTACCAGACCGAGATCCCGGCGAGCAGGAAGAAGAGCGTCACGGCAAGCACGTTTCGTGTCATCGAAACCTCCGCAGACTTCGTCCGGACGAGGAGCCGGTTGATAAACCCATCTGGGCGCAATTCGCTCCAAAATCGCTGACAAGGTGCCTGCGTGAGCTGCATCAGGAGCAGAAACAATGCCGGAACGGCGATCGCGTGCCAGAAGCGCAAACGAGGCGAGGAATCCGACGGAGTAGGATGCGGGATCAGTCCGCGCGCGGTGTCCAGGGGGAGGGTGGCGGCTGGAACACGCATATCTGAGCGCAGAGCCCTCCGGGTCTCGGGCGAAGACTTGGAGATCGGTGGCGTCTCCGAGGGGGAGGAAGGTGTCCCCGACAGCGAGGCTAGCGATCACCGGAGCGGACCGATCGGCATGCCGGAATCTCTCGACGTCCCGGATCGTCCCGCCGGCTCGCTCTGTAGAGGCGCATCTCATCGGGTGAACGCGACAACGAAAGTGGAGTTGGCGGAGCAGGCCTGGGTTCGCGGCCTTGTCGGGCAATCATTGAGTCAGTCCGAGCTCGGCGAGCAGCTTCTTCCAGGATCGCGCCTCCCGCGCGGGGTGGAATCGAGGAGCGAGACGCGCGACGTACCGGGACAGAGAACGCAGGAAGCGCGGTTCCTCTTCGCAACGTTGGAGCAGGAGGGTGAGACTCTCCTCATCGCCGCGCGGGAAATAGCCAGGATACGACTCGCCGAGCAATCCCACGTTGCCGGGAATGTCCGAAGCGAGCACCGGAACACCGAGGGCGATCGCCTCGGAAACCGCGTTGGCCCCCCCCTCGATGCGCGAAGAATTGACGAGGAGATCGGATCGGCGCAGCCGCTGGAGCGCGATGGGCCGCGGAAGGTTGCCGAGCCACTCGAGACGC
>CAMPIC010000013.1 GCA_946886185.1 uncultured bacterium | reverse complement strand
GATCAATCCCGGGACTGATCCTCGAACAGGCGGCGGATGGTCGCGCCCGCGCGTTCCAACCGATCCACGGACGCATCCGGAAGCTCCGAGCCCGAATCGCGCGCCGCCAACCACTCGCTCGCGAATCGGCCGTCGCGGATTTCCGCGAGGATCTCCTCCATCGCCGCACGCACCGAGGGCCCGATGACGCGCGGACCGCGGGTGCGATCGCCAAAACGCGCGGTGCCGCTGATGCGGCGCCGCATTCCTTCGACGCCGAATCGTTCGAGCAGCTCGGCGGTGAGCCGGAGCTGTTGGACGCACTCCAGGTAGGCCATCTCCTCCGGATAGCCGGCGGCGACCAGCGTTTCGAACGCGGCGCGGGTGAGCGCATTCATGCCGCCGCAGAGGACCGCCTGCTCTCCGAAGAGATCGACTTCCACTTCGTCGCGGATCGTCGTTTGAAGCAAGCCCGCGCGGGCGCAACCGAGTGCGGCGCCATACGCCCGCGCGCGCGCCTCGGCCTCCCCCGATGCATCGCGATGGACGGCATAGAGCGCCGGAATCCCGGCACCCTGCTCGTATCGAGAGCGAAGCTGCGCTCCCGGCCCGGCCGGAGCGACCACCGCAACGTCCCAGCGTGGATCCCACCGCGGCTCGTCGAACACCAGAGCGAAGCCGTGGGCAAAGAGAAGCATCGCAAGGCGGGGAGTCGCGGCGCTGGACATCGCGGACGCGAGATCCTCCACAAGACCGCGAAGGAGTTCGTCCGGCGCGAGCACCGAAACCAGATCGAGCGAGGCGATCGCCTCCGCAGGCAGGCGCACCGCGAAACCGTCTCGCACCGCATGCTGCGCGCTGCGGCGAGCCGGCTCGGAGAGGACCGTCACTTCATAGCCGGAGTCGCGCAAGTTGAGCGCGTGAGCCCGCCCCTGATTGCCGTATCCCAGGATCCCGATCTTCCACGCGCGGATCGGATCCTGCGGGCAGTCGGGCTCTCGATGCACCGGCAACATCGCGTTCTCCCCCGGATACGACGAGGCGCCCGGAGGATGCGTCCCCTGAGCGCCTCGCGCGTTTCGCTGTTCGAAACCGGTCACTCTCCCGAGCCGCCGCTCCCGCTGGTCTCGGTCACTCCCTTGAACTCCTTCGCGTAGATCTCGTCGCCGTTCTGATAGCAGTAGGCGCGGCCGCGAGTCCAATAGAACCAGATCTGATACTCAGAGCCGCCGGTGTCCGAATAGGTGCGGATCTCCTCCGGCTCTCCCGATGCGCGGAGCTGGGACAGCATGTCGGAGCGCGTTCCGTGCTTCTCCGCTTCCGTGCGCGCCTGCGACGGCGGGACCTGCGTTCCGCTGTCGAGCGACTGGCCGATGAGGAGATCGCCGAGCATCGCCTTGCTGTTGTCGAGCGCTCCCTGCGCGCGGCCCTGCATGATGTGCGAGCTGGCGTTCTTGGGATCGAGATCGACCAGGCGCGTCGCATAGTCGAGGGCCGCTTCCTTGTTGCCGCGGCTCGACTCGAGCATGGCGAGGTTTTCCAACACGACGGCGTTCTCGGGTTCGGCCGCCAGTACCTTCTCGTAGTCGGCGGTCGCGGCGGCGTTCAGCTCGTCCTTGCGAGCGGGATCGAGGTCCGCCAGCTCCCACTCGATCCCCGCCCGGTTCTGCACGAGGTCGAGATCATCCGAGCCGAGCTCGGCCGCGGAGTCATAAAATTTGAGCGCCGCTTCGAACAGCTCTTTTGCTTTCGCGTCGTCGCCCGCTTGCTTGGCGTCGATCCCGGCTCCGAATGCCTGATTGCCCTGGACCTTGTACACCTCGTACAGCGTGGTGTTGACCTTCTCATTGGTCGGATCGATCGAGTGCGCGTGGTCGAAGTTCACGAGCGCGCTGTCGATGTTGCCGAGGTTGAAGTGGCTCTTGCCGATGCTCATCCACGCTTCCGGCTCGTCCGCGCGATAGATGACGGCCTTGTTGAACTCCGTGAGCGCTTTGCGGAAGCTCTCCTGGGCGGTGGCCTCATCCCCCGCGTCCTTGGCCTCCTGCGCTTGTGTGCTGTACGTGAGCCCGGAGTTGTACGCGTCCGCGTAGTAGCTCATCCGGTTGTTCTCGATGTCTCCAGCGATACGAGGAGCCAGCTCCGCCGCTTTCGTGAAGTTGGCGGCCGCTTCCTCCGGCCGATTCTGCTCGGCCTGGGACATCGCCAGCCACATCCACGCTTCGCCGTTGCTGGGGTCCTTCTCCACGGCGAGCTGGAAGTTTTCTTCGGCGCGGTCGAAGCGTTCCTGGTCGAAGTGCAGCTTCCCGCCGGCGAGGTGCGGATTGCTGCAGGCGGCCCACGCCAGAACCGCCGCAAATCCTAGCGCTGCAATCTTCAGTGTCGG
Organism: uncultured bacterium; assembly: GCA_946886185.1. The sequence goes on along the minus strand of CAMPIC010000013.1, from coordinate 13,522 downwards.
TTTCACGCTTTGCTCTCCCCTTCGTTCAGTCCTCGAATTCTCTTCGGATCGAATGACAACCCAGTCGGCCGACCTGCGAGAATCGAGGCTGGCAGCGGGAACATTAGGCAGTGGTCGGAAGCAGTGTCAAGCCGACCGAACGTCAGTCCGGAACCGGCTCAGCCGTCATCGCTCAACCGAGCAGCCAATACCGTACATCGTCGATGGACGCGGCCACGAAACGCGCCCCCGCGAGCTCTTCGCTACCCGCATAACCGAAGGCGCACCCGATGAATGGACATCCGACCGCATCGGCGGCCTCGCGATCCGAGGCGCGATCCCCGACCATGACCGCCTCGCCGCCCAGGTCGCGGATGGCGGCGCGGATCATGTCCGCCTTGCTGGCGAGTCCGTTCTTGCCGAAGTAGTAGATCCCATCGAAACGGTCGGCGTAACCCAGCCGTTCCGCCACCGCTCCGATGTAGCTCGCGCCTCCGTTGGTCACGAGAGCGATCTTTCTGTCCGCCGCGCGCAGGTCCCGCAGCAGCTCCTCCACGCCTTCGAAGAATCGCCCGTACTGCCGCACCTCCCGCACCTCTTGCGCAATGCAGAGGGCGCGAAACTCTTCGCTCAGATGCCGCAGCTCGGGAGGGAGGATCTCCCGATAGAACACCGGTCCCGGAGTTCCGGTGAGCGCGAGGATGGCGGCATCGTCCGGCGGCGGGAGCTGCAGGCCGTGGAGGGCGACGAAGCGCACGAACTCGCGTTGGATCGCCGGATTCGCCACCTCTTCCGATCGGAAGATGGTGCCGTCGTTGTCCAGACAGACCAAAGTCGCGCGGCGGACCCGCTGCATCTCATCGTCCAAGGAAACCTCCAAAGAGTGTTACACCATGGAAACCGGATCGACGTCGGCCACCACGCGCGTGCGCGAGAGCCCGGCCGGGGGGGGCGTGTCGAGCGCCAGCGATCCCAGACGATGGAGCGCTTCCCGCGAGCGTGCAAGCAGCGACAGATGCCACCGGAATTGCCCCTTGAGCCGTGAGATCGGCATCGGAGCGGGACCCAGCACCTGCACCTTGCCTCGCAGGCGCTTCTCTTCGGCCACGAGCAGCACCCGGAGCGCCTCCGCGCGCTCTTCGACCTGCGCTTCCACCGGACCGTCCACCAACAGATGGAGCATGCGCCGAAACGGTGGGTACTCCAGCTCCTGACGGTGCACGATCTCCTGCGCCGCGAACCGGTCATAGTCCTGCGCCGCCGCGGACTGGATCACGTAGTGGTCCGCCATCAGCGTCTGGAAGATCACCTCTCCGGGCGAACCGCCCCGGCCGGAGCGGCCCGCGACCTGGGTGAGGATCTGGAAGCCTCGCTCGGCCGCACGAAAGTCGGGCAGCAGCATCTCCTGATCCGCGTGCAGCACTCCCACCAGGGTCACGCGCGGGAAGTCGAACCCCTTCGCGACCATCTGCGTTCCCAGGAGGATGTCGATCTCGCGGTCCTCCATCGCCTGTACGAGCTGCGCGTGCGCTCCGCGCCGGCGGGTGGTGTCCCGATCCATCCGCTCGACCCGCGCGGTGGGGAAGACTTCTCGCAGCTCCTCCTCGATCCGTTGCGTGCCGAAGCCGGTGTAATGGAAGTAGGTTCCCGCGCAGGAATCGCAGGCGCGCGGCGGCGGCGTGACCGCGTTGCAGTAGTGGCAGCGAAGGTGGTCGCCCTGGCGATGGTAGGTGAGGACAACGTCGCACTGCTTGCACTGCACTGATGCGCCGCAGCCTCCGCACTGCACCGCGGTGTATTGCCCGCGGCGATTGAGAAAGAGGATCACCTGCTCCTCCAGGTCGAGTCGATCCTGGATCGCGCGCAGGAGGTAGGGAGAGAAGATGGGCGGGCGCACCCGCTTGCCAGGCTCCGGATTCAGCTCACGCGCCACCTCCGCCATGTCGACGAGATGCACTCGCGCGACCGGGCGGGCATCGATCCTCTCCGGCAGGGACAGCAGGGTGTACTTGCCGCTCTCCACGTTCGCGCGCGACTCGAGAGATGGCGTCGCGGAACCGAGGACGACGGTGGCGCCGGCTCGCTGCGCGCGATAGACCGCGACATCGCGCCCGTGATACCGCGGAGTCTCGTCTTGCTTGTAGGCCGCTTCGTGCTCTTCATCGATCACGACCAGGCGAAGCCGCGGCATCGGGATGAACACCGCGGAGCGCGCCCCGACCACGATGGGCAGCCGGCCCGCGCCCGCCTCCCGCCAGACGTCGCGTCTCGCTCCCTCTCCGGATTCGCTGTGATAGAGCGCGGCCCCTTCCGGAAAGCGCGCCTGGACTCTGCTCAGGATCTGCGTGGAGAGGCCGATCTCCGGAACGAGAAACAACACCTGGCCGCCGCCGCGGACGACCTCTTCGGCGAGACGCAGATACACTTCGGTCTTTCCGCTCCCGGTCACGCCCTGGAGGAGGAAGGCAGCGAACTGCTTGGACCGGATCGCCTCGCGCGCTTTCTCGATCGCGTTCGACTGCGCGGGAGTGATCACCACGGCATGGCCGGCTGCGGGAGCAAGCGTCGCGTTGGTCAGCTCCCCGGAAGCAAGCTCGGCGGGAAGGGTCGCCGCGGGAGGTATAGCCGAGGAAGGAGCGGCCGCGGGAGTTGGCTGCTCGCCGTTCCCGGCCGGGTGCTCCGCTCCGTTTCGCCCGGTCCGGGGCGCACGGCTCCGCTTCGATCCCGACTTTCGGACGAGCGGGGGAAGCGCGGCGTCGAGAACTTGCCCCCAAGGAGCGAGGTAGTAGTCCGCGACCCAGCGCGTCAGCGCGAGCACCTCCTCGGAAAAGAGGCGTTCCTGCGGTTCCGCGCGCAGCACGTTCTTGAGCGCACGGCCGGGCTCGTCGTCGGTGAAGCCCACGACGTAGCCATGCCGCTTTCCACGCCCGAACGGCACCCAGACGCGCGTTCCGGGCTCGAGCCCGGCGAGGCTCTCGTCCACACGGTAGGTGAAGGTCTGGCGAAGCGCGCTCGGGATCACGACCTGGGCGAATCGTCCTTTGAGGCGTACCGGCATGAGCGAGACGGTACCCGAGAGCCCCGACCTGTCGCGAGGGGCGAGATCGACTGCCGAAGCTCGGCAGTCGGCTTTGCGAGGGGTAGATGAGCGGAGGGAAGCGGCCCCCGCACCGCAAGAAGTGCGGAGGGCTAGTAGTTGGAGGCTTGGTCGAGCTCGCGCGCGTCGAAGAGCTCGCGGATCCGTTCCAGGAGATGGCGGGGGCTGAACGGCTTGACGATGTAGTCATCCGCGCCCGCGGCCAGTCCCGCTTCCCGGTCGACCGATCGTCCCTTGGCCGAGAGGAGGATGACCGGGATCGCCCGGCTGGACTCGCCCGCGCGGATCTCGCGGCAGACCGCGAATCCGTCGAGGCCCGGCATCATGACGTCCAAGACGACCATGTCCGGGTTGCACTCCTCGAGCTTCTTCACCGCTTCGTTGCCGTCGGAAGCGGTGACCACCTCGTATCCCTCCATCGAGAGGGAGAACTCGAGGATGTGCAGAATGTAGATCTCGTCATCGACGACGAGGATACGCCTGGGGTCTGCCACCTAGTCGCCCCTCCGGTCCCAGATCATGACGCTACGGTGCTGCTCCTTGCCGAAGCGCTTGAGCTCGGCGGCGATGTCCGAGACCTGCGCCACGTGCGTGATCTCCCGAATCTGATTCGAAACCGCGGCGATGGTGAGCGTCATGAGCGGATAGCGCTGGACTTCCCCCTGGCGATTGCTCGTCTCGATATGCCCGCGCGCCCGATCGACCGCGTTGTATAGCATCGGAACCTCGCGATCGAAACGCTCCAGGATCTCTTCGCCAATCGCTTCCGCGTAATCGGGATGGACGATGACCACGAAGTCGTCTCCGCCGATGTGGCCGACGAAGTCATCGCTCGAGCCGTTGTTTTCGACCACGTCGCGCAGGATGAGGGAGAGCACGCGGATGACCTGGTCCCCCTTCTGATAGCTGTAGTAGTCGTTGTAGGCCTTGAAGTGGTCCAGATCGAGGTACATGAAGACGAACGGCTCCTGGCACGCGATCCGCCTTGCCAGCTGGGATTCGATCCGCTGGTTGCCGGGAAGGCCGGTGAGCGGATTGGCATCGCGCTGCAAGCGGCCCCAATCCAGCAGATTGCGCACGCGCATGAGGAGCTCGCGCTGCTCGTACGGCTTGGTGATGTAGTCGTTCGCGCCGATGTCGAGTCCGCGCACGCGATCCTCGGTCTCCGACATCGCGGTCAACATGATGATCGGGATCTGCGAAGTCCGCTGATTCGCCTTGAGACGCTGGCAGACCTGGCGGCCGTCCATGCGCGGCATCATCACGTCGAGAAGGATGAGGTCGGGGTGAGCGGCGTCGACGACGCGCAACGCGTCCTCGCCGTCTCCCGCCTCTTGCACCTGATAGCCTTCCCGGAGAAGCACCGCCTTTAGAATCTTTCGGAGATCGGGATCGTCCTCGACCACCAGGATTCGAGGCGAATCCTCCAGGACCCTCGCTTCAGCACTCATCGGAAACGTCTCTCTCTGGATGAAGGGCGGGCAGCCCCAGGACTGTGTCGAGCTCTCGTGGATGCGTGGCAGGGCGCGCGCTTCCGGCTCCGCCGTCGCACACGGGTGTCATCTCTGCTATCGGGATACTCGCCGGGCATATTGAGTACGGTGCGTCTCCTTGCATCCGGGCTCCACCCCCGCCCATAGGTCAGTTCAAAGTCCATGCCAAAAAAGATCACCCGGGAGGAATCCCCCAAATGCGTCAATCCCGGCCGCCCCTCTTCATAGGAGCGGCGTAGGAGGCGCAACGAACCGTGCAATACGCCCGAAGCTTCGGGAGCCGAGTGCGAATCTGCACCGACTCCACATGGGGGCGAGTTTCGAGATGGGGACCAACTGTCGCGCTGTTGTCGTCAGCCGGTCTCGGTCCGTTCCTTGGAGCCGAAGACCTGGCCTGCCTGTCGGCGGTCGCGAGCGTGACGCTCGAGTCGATCGCCTATTCCCTCGGTGTCGTTCTCACGCAGTCGTCGTCGTTGGTGGCGCGGGTTCGGACGATTCCAGCTTCGTCCCGGTTCCGCTAGCGAACTACCAGAATTTTCTCACTGTCGGTCGAGCTACCTGCCTGGACGCGCACGAAGTACATCCCATCGGGAACCTCCGCGCCCGCCTGGTCTCGACCATCCCAGGAAAGAATGTGCCCACCCGCCATCTGATGTCCATCCCAGAGTGAGCGGACTTTGCGTCCGGAAGAATCGAAGATTTCCAGCCGGACCTGTCCTGAAGTTTCGACCCGGTACGAAATCTCCGTGACGCGAACCATCGGGTTGGGCGACGTCCTCTCCAGCAAGCCGAAGACTCCCTCTCCCGAATCGTCGCCGGGCAGCGATTCCAAGGAAGGCGCCGGCGCGAGGTCGAGCGATCCGCCTCCCGAGCTGGAAAGAAGCAGCCGCGTGATGGCGAAGTCACCGGGAGCCGCTCCTCCGTCCCATGTTTCGAGGAGAGGGATTTCGAGCGTGACCGGACTCGATTCGCCGGCGAGGGGGCGGCCCGCCGGATCGTAGGCCAGGAGAGTGTACTGTCCGAGCGCCTCGTGCCACGAAACGCTCGCGCTTTCGGCCGCACCGTGGAGCACCGGCTCTCCGAACATTTCGAAGCCGCGCGGAAGGATGAACGACATCTGGATGCCGCCTAGATCCGCGGAATCGAGCGTGAGCCGATAGCTCCGGTCATCCGCCGCTTCGCCCCAGGCGACCGGCGCGAACGCGGATGCCGCGAGCGGGCGACCGCCTTGCAGGATCGTGAACACCGTCGCGTTGACGTCGTGCACCGTGACTTGCTGATCGCCGTTCAGATCGGCGCATTCGATCGCGTCGGCGGAAAGTGGCGTGCTTCCGACCACGTGATTGGCCGTCGCGACCACGTCCAGGACGTTGACCGACCCGTTCAAGTTGGAGTCGCCGCCCGTCGTCGAGCAGGAGCCGCCGCTTCCCTGGACCGCGTCGACCGCGGCCTGGACATCGAGCTTGCCGTGACCGAACTCCTTCGTCCACGCGACCTCAGTGGTGAACCCGTCCGTGCGCGCCGTGTTCTGCAGGATCTGTTTGACCTGGACGTGAGTCAGGCTCGGATCCTTCTCCAACATCAACGCGATCGCGCCCGCCACGTGCGGGCAGGCCATCGACGTGCCGAGGCTCGCGTAGTGCTGCCCATCGGGAGTGATGAAGAAGCCGTTGGCCTGGTATCCCGCGGGGAGCGAGGAGACGATCCACTTGCCGGGCGCGGCGATATCCGGTTTCTGCCCTCCGTCTCTGCGGGGGCCGTTCGAGCTGAAGGAAGTGATGTCGCCGATGGGATTGCTGTCGCCCGCCGAGCCTCCTCCCTGCGCATTGGGCCACTGGAACCGCGTGTTGTAGGAGGCGACGGTGATCACCTGGGTGGCAGTTCCCGGCATCGCGACGATCGCGGTGAGGTCAGGGTTGTTCACGGTGAAATTGAACTGATTGCGCTCGCCGTAGAAATCGACCACCCCGCTCGATCCACTCTGCGAGATCACCTGCAGCTGCCACTGTCCGCCCTCGATCCCCGCGGTCTGGTTGACCATGAAGACATCGAGCGTTCCTTGGCTGTTCACCGGGTTCGACGTGGTGGCGTAGTAGATGATCTGATCGTTGTGCGAGTTCACGGCCTCCAGCACCTGCTCGCTCGTGCTCGCCGGGATGTCGAGGGTCTGCCCAGTGGGCGTGCGCAGCTGATAGGAGAACTGTTTGTCCGCGTCATACCAGATCTCGAACGCGATGACCGGGAGCGGTCCTCCCTGCTGCTGCGAAGTGTCGTGGACCATCGTGAACGTGGCGCTGCCGCCCGCGGGCACGTTCTGGCGGGCGTGCCAATTCGCGTCCTGATCATTTCCCGCCGCCACCGCGATGATGATGTTCTGGCTGGTGATCATCTCGTTGTACGCAGCTTCGAAGAGGGTGGAACCGTCATGCGGCCCCATCGTCACGCCCTGGCTCTGGTTGATGACGAGCGGTTTTTGGAGCGCCGTAGCCCGCTGCTTCAGGTAATGCATTCCGTCGATGGCACCGGCCGTGGTCTGATTGCCCCAGGCGACGTTCCCCCCGCCGTAGCAGAAGAGATCGCATCCGCCGTTGCGCACCACCGCGATGTCCGCTTCCCAGGCGATCCCACGAAACGCCGTGTTCCCTCCGGAGCCGTCTCCGACCGCGATCCCGCTCACGTGCGAGCCGTGCCCGCCATCATTGATGAAAGCGGCCGCCTGGCCGGCGTCGATCTGGGCCTTGGTGTATTCCCGTCCGTAGTCGAACCCGGCCGGTGCGGGGCCCACTTCCGCCTGCTGATCCCAGACTGATTGCACCCGCGACTGTCCTTGCGCGTTTCGAAAGTCGCCGTGGGTCAGGTCGAGCCCGTCATCGAGCAACCCGTAGAGCACGCCGCGCCCGGAGAATCCGCCGGTGCCGGGATCGTTGACCAGATTCGCCCGCGTTTCCGGGACCGAGACGTCCAGGGCGGGCTCGAGCAGATACGACGCTTCGATCGCGCGCACTGCTGGATGCGCAGCCACCGTTCCCAAATCGCGCTCGAACACCCGCGCGGTGACCAGATCTCCGATCCTGGAATCCACTTCCGCGCCCAGGTCGGCTAGTTCCGCATCCGTCAACGAGGAGAGGATCACGACCGGGAAGCGGATCTCGTTCACCGAAGCGCCCATCATCGGCACGCGCGCGGAGAGCGCGCGCAGCAACGGCTCCTCGCGCGGGATGGAGAGCGCCATCATGAGGCGCGGATCGAGCTTCTTGGCCGCCGCGGAGGAAACCCCGGACGGGAGCACTTGAAAGTCCGTAGCGATCGCCGGGACAGTCGCTCCGGCCATGAGAGCGGCCGCGAGCGCTGCCAACAGGCGTTCCCGCCGCGCGGGGAGATCGAAGAGGAAGCGGGTCATCCTGCGAGTTCCTCCGATAGCTGGTGTAGAAACGCGAGCACCGCGGCTTCGAACGTCGGGAACGTCACGCCGCCCACGACCCACGTCCCCGGAGTCGATTGCTCGATCCCGCTGTCGCGCACCTGTTCGGCGGCCGTGAGCGCGGAGGGGAGATTGCCCTGCCCCGCCCGCGCAAAGGCCTCGATCAGGAAGAGATCGCGGCGATCGAAGCTCGTCCTGTGCTCGAAGACGAAGTTCGAATCCTGCGCGAGCGCGGCCTGCGCGGCCGTATCGGCGCCTCCGAGGTTCGAGCCTCCCGCTCCCAGTCGCGCCGCCGCTCGCCCCGCGTCGACCTCTGGACCCGTCTCTCCGTGCGCGTTCGCCTGATCGAAGCTCGAGATTGCCGCGAGCATCGCTGCTCCGTCGGTGGCGAGTCCGAGCCGCGCCCAGCCTTGACCGACGTACGCGTCGCCCAGATCGGGATCGAGCGCGATCGCTTCATCGAAGTCGCTGAGCGCTCCGGTCAAGTTTCCGCTCGTGAACGAGCTCCATCCGCGCTGGAGGAAGCCGGGCGCGTCGATCGGGTCGGTCGCCTGCAGGCGCTCGCGATCGGAGCAACCGGCCAGCATGAGCAGGGCCAGCGCGGCTCCCACGCGTTTCTGCTTCCGCGCTCTCATCGCTCCGTCCTTCGGGTTCGGCGCCGTATACGCGACCCCGGCTATCCGATCGCCGGCGATTTCGTTCGATTCAGAATGTGACCGTGACTTGATCCGTGCCCGTTCCCTCGCTCGTCGTGTCGCTGGCCGAGATGACCACGCTGCTCGCGCTCTGTGGCGCGAAGAACGTCGCCTGGAACACGCCCGCCGCAAGAGGAGCGAGAGTGACGCTGGAGCCCGCCACGGTGAGGGTCGGCGCGGCTCCAGAGCCGCGTTCCACGGTCACGAAGATTTGCAGTGTGCGCGTGCGTCCTGGGTTCTGGAGCACCGCGATGTCGACGCGCGGCTCATTGCCGCCTCCTCCGCCTCCAGTGACGGTGAGCACGCCCGGCTGACCGGTCACGGTCAGCGACTGGGCGTTCGGATCCGAGAGCACCAGGTTGCTCGGGCTGAGCGTGGTCTGATTCGCCGAACCGCGCAGCTGGAAGCTCAGATTCGCCACCGTGCCGGTTCCCGCGGATAGCGTCTGGTTGCCGCGCGCGAAGAGAACCACCCGCGCCAGGCCGTTCGACACCGTTCCAGTGGAATCCGACAGGCCGGCCGCCAGGCCTCGCTCGGCCACCGACGCGTCGAGGAACGAAGCGACGGATGGATCGAAGCTGATGTCCAGTTGAAGGGCCTTGACGGCCGCTTCGTTGTCGAGCCGCAGCGGCACGGTGACCGTGGTTCCGCTCTCGCCCGAGGCCGAGCCGAGCGAGACGACGTTGCCCGTCGGAGCTGCCGTGATCGTGAAGTTCGCGTCGGAGGTGTCGTTCGCCTGCGTCTGCGCATCCGCGGCGGTCACCCGGATCCTGCCCTGCGTCGTGGGCGTGTTCGGGACCGACCAGGAATGGCTTCCGCTGTTCGCGATCCCGGTCGCGACCGACGAGAAGCTGGCTCCGCCGTTGCTCGAGAAGTCGATCGAGATCGTGATCGTTCCCGTCCCGCCGCTCGCCGCCCAGTTGATGGTTCGCAGCGTGCCGGCTTGCATCGATTCGCCTCCGTTCGGCGAGATCACCGCGGCGGCGAGCGGCGCGCTCGCCGCGATGGTGAAGTTTCCGTTCGAAGTGTCGCTCGCTTGCGTCTGGCCGTCGGAGGCGGTCACGCGAATCCGCCCCTGGGAGGTAGGAAGGTTCGGGACGGTCCAGGCGAAGCTCCCGCTGTTGGAGAGGCCGCTCGTCACCGGAGAGAAAGAAGCGCCTCCGTCGGTGGAAAGGTCGATCGAGATCGTGAGAGGACCCGCGCCTCCACTCGCCGTCCACGTGATGCTCTGGTTGGAACTCACCGGGAACGACTCGCCGCCGTTCGGAGACTGGAGCGTGATCGCCGGCGGCGTGGTTCCCTGAGTGACGGTGATCTCGCCCGCCGACGTAGTGACGTTGACTGCCTGCCCGTTCTGATCGGAAATCACGGTCGCGCTCGGAGTGACATCGGACGAGGTCCCGCCCGATCCGATGAGCTCGAAATCGATCTGCGCAACGGCGCCGGAGCCGGGCGTAACCACCGCGCTCGTGGTGGACCAGACCACGACGCGGACGCATCCATCGAAGACCACCGCGGACGAGTCTTCGAAGAGCGCGGCGCGACCGCTCGCCTCGAAGCGAGTGAGCCTCAAGACCGCGGGATCGAAAAGCAGATCGGTCTGGATCGCCTTGACCGTGTCGTCGTTGTCCAGCGTCAGCTCCACGGTGACGGTCGATCCGCTCGCTCCGGTTCCATCGGTGACCGCCAGGCTGTTGGAGCCGGTGGGCGCGGTGGTGATGGTGAAGTTTCCGTTAGAGACGTCGCTGCCGGTCAGCTGGCCATCGTTCGCAGTGACGCGCACGCGCGCCTGGGTGGTCGCGACGTTCGGCACCGTCCACGGAAAGCTGCCGGTGTTGCTCGCGCCCGTGGCGAGCGCGTTCCAGGTCGCTCCTCCATCGGTGGAGAGCTCGATGTCGATGCCGAGCGCGCTTCCCTGCTCCGCATCGGTCGCGGTGTAGCTGATGGTCTGATTCGATCCCGCGGCGAAGCTCTCTCCTCCGTTGGGGCTGTTCACCGTCACCTGCGGCGCCGTGTTTCCGCCGCCGCCGCCCGCGAAGGTCGCGGTCAGGAAATACGAATCCGTATCGGAGAATCCATCAAACGGATAGATGTGGATGAAATACTCGCCGGCCGGCGCGGTCAGGACGATCGATTCGTCCTGCTGATCGGGGTTCTCCGATACGTCCACCAAATCGATGGTGCTGGGCGGGACGAAGATCCACAGCTCCATGTCGTAGTCGAACGGGAGCGAGCTGAGCGCGATCTGGAGCTCCCCTTCGCTCGCATGCTCGAATCGGTACCAATCCTCGTCGTCCGCGCGCGAAATCCACGACTCATTCGGCTGACCGCTGTCAGTGATGACGTGAGCCACATCCGGAGTGTCGTTCGGCTCGAAACTGTCGGCCGCGCGAGCAGAGCCGGGTGCGGCGCTCGCCAAGAGGACGAAGAGAACCAAGATCCAGTGGAGACGCCACGAATTCATAGGGATTCCTTCAAGAGTGCGCCGCCCGACGCTCTTCAGTGACATGCGCGAATCCGCGATGCAATGGAACCGGCGGATCCTAGCAGGGGCACCCGACGGCATCAATCGCACGTCACCGCCCGATCCGTCGAAGAGGATGTATCCGTATATTAGGCGGGCAGAGCGCGGCGGCTCGCGTCCAGCTCGTCCAAGTTGGCGACCGCGGAAAGCTCCAGGGGATCTTCCTCCCCCGCCAGCAAACGCCGCACCGCGACCAGGCCGATCATGGCGGCGTTGTCGCCGCACAAAGCGGGTCGGGCATAGCCGACGTCGCCGCCCAACCGTCTGCCCAGCTCTTCCGCCCGTTTGCGGAGGCCCGAGTTGCAGGCCACTCCTCCGGCAAGCAGAACCCGGTCGATCCCGGTGTGCCGGCTGGCGGCCTCCAGCTTTCCGATCAAGACATCGATGACCGCTTCCTGGAACGAAGCACACACATCCTGGAGCGCCGTGGTGCGCTCCGGCTCCTGCTCCGGGAGAGGATTCCGCTCGAGATGCAGCTTGACCGCAGTCTTGAGCCCGCTGAAGGAGAAGTCGAAGTCGAGCGCTCCGCGATCCAGACCCAACCAGGCGCGGGGAAAGTCGATGGCGTCCGCCCTGCCGCGCTGCGCCAGCCGATCGACGATCGGCCCGCCCGGAAATCCGAGCCCGAGCAGCTTGGCGACCTTATCGAACGCTTCTCCCGCGGCATCATCCCGCGTCGCTCCCAGGACCTCGGCCGGCCCGTCGTCCCGGGCCACCATGAGCTCGGTGTGCCCGCCCGAGGCGACCAGCGCGACGTAGGGAGGATCGAATCGGCGCTCGGCTCGGATCGCGCAGAGATGTCCTTCGATGTGATTGATTCCGACGAACGGCAGCCTTCGCGCGAGCGCGAGTCCCTTCGCCGTCGCCATTCCCACCAGCAGACATCCGATGAGACCGGGGCCGCGCGTGGCCGCGACCGCGCCGACATCATCCAGAGACACCCCGGCCGCGGAGAGCGCCTGCCGGATCGCCGGAAGGATGAGCCGCGCGTGCTCGCGCGAGGCGAGTTCCGGAACGACGCCGGCATACTCGGCGTGGATCCCTTGCGAGGAGACCACGCTCGAAAGCACCGTCTCGTCCCCTCGCACCACGGCCGCGCAGGTGTCGTCGCAGGAAGTTTCCAGCGCGAGGACCAGGTCGCTCTCGGTGAATTTCGCCATACCGGGAGTTTAGCAACCCGGCACGCCGCGCGCTCGAGTACCGGCCGTCCACCTGGGCCGGCTCGCGGATCTCGCGGGGCGACGGAGGATCTGGCTCGTTAGAATGCGCCCCCCGTTCACGCCCCCGCTAGCCCGCTGGTACGATCGCGACTAGGATCCCGGCGCATGGAGCTCACAGAACGCGGCCGCAGGAGGAATCCCGCCCCGCCCGACATGTCGGGGCTGCTCCGCGCCGGACTCTGGATCTCTGGTCTCATGGTCGCGAGCAAGCTGCTCGGCCTGGTGCGCGAAGGAGCGCTCGCCTGGGCGTTCGGAACGTCCGCGGTCACGGATGCGTTTCGCGTTTCTCAGTCGATCGTTTTCCTCCTGATCCATCTGCTTGCCGGAAGCGCGCTGGACAGCGCCTTCCTCCCCACTTTCAAGCACATGCTCGCCCGCGGACATCGGCGCATCGCCTGGCTCACGGTACGCCTGTGCGTGCGCGCGCTCGCGATCGCCGGATCGATCCTCGCCATCCTGCTCTGGATCGCGGCTCCCTGGTGGGTGGATCTTCTCGCCCCGGGGTTCGACGGAGAGCGCCGCGATCTCACCATCTCGCTCCTGCGCGTGATGGCCCTGACCGTTCCGCTCGGCTTGCTGGTGAACCTATTCATCGCGGTCGCGACGGGGCTCTATCGCTTTCGGATCCCGTCCCTGCGCGCGCTTCTCCAGTACGGTTCGATCCTGATCGGGATCCTGCTCACCGCCTGGCTCGGTTCCGTCGTCTTCCTGGGGGCGGCGCTGCCGTTCGCGCATCTCGTCATGCTGCTCCTGCTGCTTCCGGTTCTCCGCGGAGCGACTTCGGGGAAGCTCTCCCTCTTCCAGACGAGATCGAGTCGTGCCGGGCATTCCGGCGCGCAGGGAGCAGAGCAGCGCAGGAGGAGCGAGGTGGCATGGAAGCATCTGGGCGTCGCCCTCGTGCCGGGAGCGGCTCTCGTGGCTCTCGAGCAAGCGCACGTCGTGGTGGAGCGGATCGTGGCCTCGAGGCTCGCAGAAGGGTCGATCGCTTCGCTCGACTACGCCCGGTTTCTGGTCGATACGACCATGTTCCCGGGCGGGCTTGGAATGGAGACGGTGATGTAGCCGAGGTTGGAGGTCCTCTACGCGCGCGCGG
>CAMPIC010000012.1 GCA_946886185.1 uncultured bacterium | reverse complement strand
GGATCGGTCGGTGACCTGCGTGCGGCCGAGATATCCGAAGGTTCCCACGCGGTATGGATCGGCGAGGTCGAATTGGAGCAGGCCGAAGAAGTCCTTGTTCCCGTCGAGGTCGGAGCTCCCGGTTTCGTCCTGCGCTCCTTGCACGATCCCCATCTGATAGAAGATCCGGCGTCCCGGATCCACGCGCCCGTACACATCGAAGCCGAAGTGGGCGTCATCGAGGCGCGTGGGATTGAGTCCCACCTGCAGAGTCGCGCCCGGGTTGGCGATCCCGGTCGGGCTGCGGTGCGCCGGATGGAGAAAGTCGAAAAGGAGGATCCGTCCGGCGCGCAGGTTGACGCGGTCTTCACCGAACAGGTCCTGGAATCCGATCGCGCCCTGATGCAAGGCCAGGGAAGGAGCGACCGAAAGGCTGAGAAAATAGGAAAATCGATCCGCGAGGGAGCTTCCGCTCGCCACATATACGTTCTCGAACATGTTGAAGTCGACATTGTTTCGATTCGAAGCGCGCGGGCTCCAGGGAACCCCCACGGAAGACTGGATCCGAAGCGAGAGCGGAAGATCGCGGGGAATCGCCATCCGCAGGGGCGTCTCCGCGCCCGCTCCTTCCCGTTCCGCGGACGCCTTCTCCTCGTCCACGCCCAGGCGGTACCCGTTCTCCTTGAACTCCCGGCCGCTCTGGTTCAGATCGGGGACAAAGTGCGTGTGGCACGAGGCGCACGTCCGCCCGTACTTGCGAGCGAACTCCGGAATCGCCTGCGCTTCCGAGGAGAACGAGCCGGCAAGCGCAACTACCATCCAGAAGAGGAAGATGCTCCACCGCGGCAATGGCGACCCGCCGGGAAGACCCGCTCCATCGCCGCCCGCGCCTGCCGAAAGAGGCGGATCAGCGCGGATAAGGCAATCCTCCGGCAGGCCCGCCGACTGCCATCGCGTTCGGCGCTTCCCCTACCGCGACCGTGCTCAGGAGCACGCCCGTTTGCGCATCCACGATCGAGACGCTGTTGCCTTCGGAATTGGGCACATACGCGTGACGTCCGTCGAGGGAGGCCTGCAGCGCCCGATGTCCGAAGGAGAACTGCTCATTCCAGAAACCGAGGCCGGCTACCGAGATCTTGCTCAGAGGTTGCAAGGTGTTCTGATCGATGAGCGAGACCGAGGCTTCGCGGACGTTGGTCACCAGTGCGCGATTGCCGTCGAAAAAGCGGACCTTGTCGGGATACTCGCCGGTGGAGACTTGGCCGACGACCTGGTCGGTCATGGCGTCGATCACTACCACGATGTCCGCATCGTTCGCGCTCGCCCAGATGTAGCGGCCATCCGGAGCTACATGGAGATAGTTGCACCGGGCAGGAGTCGGAATCACCTTCTCCACGGTGTTCGCCCCGGGGCCTTCGGTCAGGATCACGTCGATCCCCGGTTGATCAGAGCCGGAACAGTTGTACACCTTGCGGCTGACGGAGGAGTAATCGATGCCGTGCGGCCCCGCGCCCACCGTGATCGTCGCCTCCACCGTCATTCCGTCGCTCTCGATCACGGAAATCGTCCCGTCGTTGCTGTTCGAAACGTAGACCTTGTACGGATCGCCGTCGGTCAAGGCCATCTTCTTGTGGCCCGATCCCACCGGGATGGTGCGTTCGACGCTGAGTGAGGCGATGTCGACCACCGTCACGCTGCCGCCGTTGTCGTTCGCGATCCACAGCTTGTCGTGCGAGGGACTGAAGAACTGGTGGAGGGGGCGCTCGCCCGCGGGAAGCGTTTTCACCACGGTATTGGTCTGGGTATCGATCACCGAGATGTCGTTCGAGCCCGAATTGGAAATGAACACATGCCGCCCGTCATGGGTGGCGTTTGCCTCCGATGGCTCGTCTCCCACCTCGATCGTGGCCACGACCTCGCAACCCTTGGCATCGACGACCGAGACGGTGCCGTCTCCGTTGTTCGCGATGTAGAGGAACTCTCCCGCCGGGCCGACCGACTCGCTCTCGCATTCGTCGCCTCCCGGATCGACGGGATCCTTGTCATCGTCGCCGCAAGCGATGACTCCGCCGCAGACCGCGAGGATGATGGCGACCGCCGACCCGACCCGACGCATGAACGTTGGCTTCATCGATGATCCTTTCCGATGCCCGATGTAGACACGCTGCAGATCCAGGGATTCCTTGCGATCCTGGAGCAGGCCCCGATCCTCCGTCGATCGAGGCGGTTTCCGAATCTCATCAGTTGCAGCCGCATCCCGACCCTTCCGTCGTGCCGCCGCCCAGCATGCCCTCATACTGAGACTTGTCCACGACGCGCTGGAGCGCGCGCTCGCGCTCGTCGAGCTCGAGCTCCATGATCCGCTTGGCGAGCCGATCGCGTTCCCACGGCTGGACCGTCGCGCATCCGCCTAGCAGCAGAGATGCCGATAGAAGCGCGGCCCATGTCCAATCGCGACGAGTCATGCCATTCCTTACAGGTCGACGAAGAATCCGAATTGCCCGATCAGGGCAGAGCGATCATCGAGGAATAGATAGTCCAGGTACCGGTTGAAATTCCAATCGATTTTCGCATCGACTCCCAGCCGCGCGAGATCGGCTGAAGGGGCATCGATTCCATACTCGATTCTGAGCCCGACCAGGTGCCCTTCCACCGGCCCGAGCCGCTTGTCCGCGGACACGAATTTGTAGCGGGACGGAGCCAGCGCGTACTGACCCTCATAAAAGTCGGCCGCTCCCTGACGAAAATACCGGTAACCGATGCGGCCGATCACGTGGCTTCCGAACTCTCGCAGGAGCTGGAGCGAGGCTTCGTGGCTCTCGATCCCCCAGTCATCGAAGTAGAACTGATAGCCGGGATGGAGCGCGGTCTCATGTCCGACATACCATGCCGCCGTCGTGGAGAAGGTGTGCCGCAGGCGATCGCCGGGATGCTCCTCGCGCCTGGTCCCGGTCACTCCCTCGAATACCGGCAATCCTCCGTCGAAGTGGAAGTCGAAGCGGCCGAAACGGACGAACCGGTACGGGCTCTGTTGGAAGCCGGAGAGGTACGCCCCCTCGTAGCTGGCCTGCACGATCAGAGTGGGAGAGAGGACCTGCGAGACGCCGGCCATGTACCCCCAGCCGGTCAGATCTTCTTCGAAGCGGGGATCGAGGATGCGAAAGACGCTGTCGCGCACGTATCCCAGGCGACCCGAGAGCGTGGTGTGCCGTTCGAACAGATCTCGGGAGAAGTGCGCCGCGAGGGCGTCCGATCGATAGTCGGTCTCCGTGGAATGCGTGTAGCTGGCGCCATACTTCGCGCCGAACAAATTGCGGTCCAGCGAAAGGGAAACTTCCTGCCTGCGATCGCTGAACTCCGCCGCGGTGGCCTGGGTCATGACGTCGATCGAGGCGGTGGTGATCGCATCCACGGAGTAGGCCGCGCCGAGTTCCACCGGACCGACGTTGCGGACGATGCGAAAGGAAGGGCGGACGACGGTCGTGTTGTCCGAGTCGTGGTAGACCTCTGTCTTGGCCACGACTTGATCCTGCGCGGGGGCGCCGGAAATCGAAGCGAAGACGAGAAGAATCGAGGTGATCCCGACTCTTCGCAGCCGACTCCGGACTCCAAAGCACCGCACGACAGGCTCCTCGCAGGCTAGCCCGTGCCGGACCCTTTGGCCGCCTCGCTGTCCTCGAACCTCATTGAGTGCCAGCCTCGGATGAGGCGGCTTCGTTCAAGGTAGGCGGCGATCTCGGACGCCGTCAAGCTTGCCGCCAGGGCCCGCATCCCGCAACCCGTTCGACTCGAGTCACGGGATGCAGACCATGGATGCGGCGATCACGGAAGCAGCGTGAGCTTGTGCGTCGCGCGCTCCGATCCCGCCTCGAGCCGAACGAAGTAAACTCCCGGATTCACCTCGGAACCCTGATCGTCGACGCCGTCCCAGACCAACGTCCACCGGCCCGCCGGATAGGTGCGATCCGCGAGCGTGCGGACGAGACGCCCCGCGGGATCGATCACTTCCACGCGCGCGGTTCCTTCTTTCGGTAGCGCGAAGGTGATCAGGCTCGTCTCGCGGAACGGATTGGGAGACGCCAGGACCTGCAGCAGCGCAGACGGATCCGGAACGACGCCCACATCCGAAGGATGGTCGTGCACCGGATTCTTCTGGAACGGAGTGAGCGCATCGATCCAGCCTTCGACCTCCGGAGAGAGAGCGCCGGTCCCCGAGAGTGCGACCGTCTGTTGGATCCAACCATCGTGCGTCATGGGGAGCGGCTTGATCCCCTGTCCGCCCATCCCGTCGGTCGCTCCCGCGCCTCCACTTCCGTTCGAGAGCACGATCCTTCCGACGACCGCGGCATCGGAACCGTCATCGTCTCCGTTCGGATCGGGATCGATGATCGTCATGACGTTGGCGTGCTGGCTCGAGACGTAGGCATAGTACCCGCCGCCCAGCTTCGCTCCCCAGTTCACGCCGTGCGTTCCGGCGGGCGCGGGCACGAAGGCGACGACCTGATTGGTGCGGGTGTCGATGATCGCGACGTGATCGGCCGCTCCCGTCGGCTGACGATCCACCGTGGTCAGCGAGAGCACGGCGGTCGCGACCCAACGCTCGTCAGGGCTCACCGGTGTCTGGATCGGAACCTGCAGCGTGTGCAGCAGATCGAAGCCGGTCTGTCCATCAGGCGTGAAGGTGACCGGAATGTTCTTGATCAGCTCCATCCCGTCGACGTCGAGCACGGTCACCATTCCCGTGACGACGTTCGCGACGTACGCCATCTGGGTTCCTTCGACGTGGCAATTCCCCACCGCGATCGGCATGAGCAGCGCGGCGGCGAGCGGATCGTCCGGATCGTGATCGAACTCTCCGAGGATCGCGCCCGTCTCCGTGTCGATGACGCTCACCGAACCGGCGAATCCGAGCCCCTGGAAGACGTTCGGGACGATCGCGCGATCGCCCAGGCCGCAGGTCAGCCAGTGTCCGTGCGGATTGTTCTCGCCGCTTCCGGTGGGATCCTCGTCGATCCTCTCCATGCCGTCAGAGCCGTCCTCGACGATCACCATGTCCCTGTCCGCGCTGAGCGGAATGGTGAGGTTGCTGTACCGACTCGACGCGGGGTTGGGAATGGTGATGATGTGCGTGGGAGCTTCTCCGACGGTGATGCTCTCCGTGATCTGGCCCGTCTCCCGATCGATCCGGTTGATCCACTTGCCGAACCAGTTGCTGTTGTAGATCACGTCGAGCGCGAAGTTCGCCCACATGTTGTGCGGATTGTTCCACATCCCGTCCGCGTCCAGGCCGTTGATTTCCCGCTCCACCGTGAAGGTGCGCGCATCCATCACCGTGATGGTCCCCGGCTTCTCCACTCCATGCTCGTCGTCCTGCCCGGGAACGCGTTCGAACTGCGTGTTGATCCACACCTCTCCCACTCCGGGAACGGCGGGCCGGATTTCGTCGGCCGGGGTGAACACGTCCCACTTGGCCAGCTTGTCCGCGTCGGTTGGCGCCACGGTCGTGATCACGCTCAACACCGTGGTCGCGGGCAGCGAAGCGGCTCCCAAGTGTCCGATGAAGGGAAGTTGAGTCGCGGTCACGTCGGGAATGTTGCCGTTGTCGTCCCGCACCGCCACGACCGCGGTCATGTACGGGTGGATCTTGCAGACGAGCACGTAGACGCCGGGTTCATCGAACTCGAGAGTCAGGTTCCCCATCTGCGATTTGTCCTGGTCGAACTCGATGCGGGAGCCGTCCGGCTTGATCAGCAGAGTGACGGTGTGCCGCGTGCTGGTGCAGCAGTTGTTGATGCGAAAGTCGACTTCTTCACCCGGCTCGATGACGGTGAAGGGGGTTCTCGTGCGATCGCTCCGGAACCAGTTTCCGGGTTGATCGGTGAGGTGCATGGTGTCTGCCTCGTCCGCTCGCACGGCGCCCGCATGGCTCAGCGCTGCCAAACAGAGACCGGCAAGCAGATGAACGCGCCAAGATCCATTCATTTGAGCTACTCCTTCCGTTAAAAATGCGCCGGCTGCGGTCCTGGGGATGGATGCATGGAGGCGCGGACCCACCCTCCAGGGTGGATCTTCTCGGTAGAGGAGTCTGCTCGGGCGTTTGATACATCCTGGCGCCGCGGCCGACGGCGGCACATCGCCAGACCCTCTCCTGCTCCCGCACGGCGGCCCCGGCATTTCCCACTGTCGGGGCCGCTCCAGCATGCGAAGCACCCCCGTCTCGGCACAGGGCGCGGTTCCCGGAGCAGGCTGTTGTTATTTTTCGAGCTCATCCGGCTGCAGCTCCTACACTCTCGAACAGTGGGCCCCAGGCTCGTTTCCGCAGCCTGATTGGATTCCGATGAAAGGGCATTCGACGCATGCGCTCTCTCGATGAGGTGATGGAGCATCTGGGACAGATCGACATCTACTTGTTCGATCAGATTCAACGCGGACGGATCCCCCAGGAGGCTCGCATCCTGGATGCGGGGTGCGGTGGAGGCCGGAACCTGCGATTCTTCCTCGGAGCTGGATACGACGTATTCGGTGTCGATGCCGACGCCTCCGCAGTCGACAGAGTACTTCGAACCGCCGCGACTCTGGCTCCTTCTCTTTCGCGCGATCACTTCCGCACCGAAACGATCGAATCGTTGTCTTTTCCCGAAGATCACTTCGATGTGGTCCTGAGCATCGCGACGCTTCACTTCTCGCGGCACGACGCTCACTTCGGCGCCCAGATCCTGGAGATGTGGCGGGTTCTGAGACCCGGTGGTCTCTTCTTCTGCCGGCTGGCTTCCAGCATCGGAATGGAATCGAAGATGCGGCCGCTGGGTGATGGCCGCTACCGCCTGCCCGATGGATCGGAGCGCTATCTGGTCGACGAGTCGCGTCTCCTCGCGTGGACGGAGAGCCTGCAGGCAGCGCTGCTCGACCCGCTCAAGACCACGATCGTGCAGAACCAGCGATGCATGACGACGTGGGTCCTCGGCAAACCTCGATGAACGTTTCGGGAGAGCCGCCACCGTGAGAATCTGGATCGATGCCGATGCCACTCCTCGTCCCGTGAAGGAGATCGTCTTTCGAGCGAGCAAGCGGCTCGGAATCGAGGCCGTGCTCGTAGCCAACACGTATCTGCGTCCTCCGGCCGGAAATGATTTCGTGACTTCGGTTTGCGTGGAAGGCGGGGCCGATGTCGCCGACCGGTACATCGTCGATCACGCCGTGGCGGGCGACCTCGTCGTGACCCAGGACATTCCACTCGCCGCGCTCCTGGTCCCGAATCGGATCGCAGTGCTCGACCCTCGCGGCGAGGAACACGACGCGGACACCATCGGCGAGCGCCTCTCGATCCGTGACTTCATGGACAGCCTGCGTTCCGCGGGCGCGACGACACAGGGTCCTCCGCCTTTCGACGCGAGGGCCAAACACGCATTTGCCACGGCGCTGGATCGAGTGCTGACCCGATTGAACCGATCCGGGCGCTGAGCTTCGTCTGCCACGTCAGAGTGATCGCTCGTCAGGCGCGCCGGGCCATCAGGGATCGCAGCCGCCTAAGCCTGGGCCGTCCCCCGATGCGATAGAGCACGTCCCGCCGCTCGATCAGGTCGGAGGATAGCGCCGTGGTGCCGAAGGTCTGCTTGAAGGCACGCGATCCGGCGTGGCCACCGCTCGGGTTGAAGTCATAGATCTCGTAGCCCGCGGCGAAGGCGTCGAGAATGATGTGGTGGACGAGGAAATTGCGTGTGCCGTGCGGCAGATACTCCGGATCGAAGCAGGCGTGCCATTCGACGCAGTGCCTGTTGTGATAGAAGTTGAGGTTGCCCCCCACGATCGTGTCCCCGGAGTACACCAGCCAGAGCTTGACCTTCGGCCCCCGCAGCTCGAAGAACCCCCGGAACAATTCCAGGGGATAGTGATTGGACGCCGTGCTTCCCCACTTCTGGATCGCCTGCTCGTAGATCTGGTAGTAGCGGAGCCATTGCGACCAGTCCTCGCCCATCTGGATCGTCATGCCCGCTCGCGTCGACTTGTTCACTTGCTTGCGCACGCTGTGCCGATAATTGTCCCAAATGGCCGATTCGTCCGCGAATTGCGGGAACGCCAGCACCTCCGTGGAGTCGTTCTCCGTGGAGTGCGCGCCCATCAGCTCCCGGTTCGGATCCCAGGGATTGAGCCGCCAGACGAGGTTGCGATGGCGAGCGACGATCCAATCGGCCATCGCGCGGACATGATCCTGCCCCAGGGGATCGGCCGAGATCCATCCCCCGTAGCACCCCGCCACCGCACTGAGGAACACGCTGTTCAGCCCGCGGATCGTGCGGCGTTCGACCATCGGGAAGATGGCTACGGCGCCGTCGGCGAATCGAAAGGTCAGAGTCCGGTCCCGCATCGACGAATCGGCCGCGAGAAACGGCGTCGGCCAGGACGGAGTGTGAAAGAAGGTCGCGTAGTCGCAGCGGTTGGCCACTGCTTGCCACTGATCCCGATCGACGGTTTGGGAGACCTCGAATCGCACTGCGGCAAGCTCCTTCGATGCGTCGCGGGATCGCGTCGTGGTGACGCGCGGAAACGGGCGGCATGTCCACGGAACGGCCTGCGCTGTCCGATCGGCGTGGAACGGTCAGCCGGTTGGCTCCATGAAACGCAGCGATCCCGATTCTAGCAGCATCCGGTGAGCCGGAACAACGCTCTTCGGGGCTCCCTCCCATGGTGTATACTCGCTTGGTTCGCACGATCCGAACCGCAAACGCCGAAGCAAGAGCTGAGGGGCGGACATTCGGCGGACATTCCAGAGTAGGCCTCTCTCACGCGACCTGGCTCGGTGCCATCCGGCACAAGGTACATCGATGTCGAATCGACGACTCTCGCTCGGTCCCATCCATTCGGGCTTACGCAGCCTGTATTATCGGCTGCCTCTGGCCACGCGGCGCCGCCTGCGCAGGTTCCGCAGGCAGCATCTGAAACCGTTGCGAGACACGCTGCCCCTTTCGGTTCCGGAAACGATCCATCTCGACCCGACCAATCTCTGCAACTTCAAGTGCACCTTCTGCCCCACCGGCGATCGCGCGCTCCTCAAGTCGGTCGGCCGTCCGATCGGACAGATGAAGCTCGAGCTCTTCCAGAAAATCGTCGACGACCTCGCGGATATGATCGAGAAGTACGATTCGCGTCCCTCTCTGCTCCACCTCTACAAGGACGGCGAGCCGCTCCTGAACAAGCAGTTCCCGGAGATGGTGCGCTACGCGAAGAAGCGGAACGTGGCGCGCATCGTCTCGACGACGAGCAACGGCGCCCTCATCACCGAGGAGCTCGCCTCCCGGATCGCCGAAAGCGGGCTCGATCAGATCCGGATCTCGGTGGAGCACGTCAGCGACAAGGGCTATGAAGACATCACTCTGACCTTCAGCGACTACGAAAAGGTCCGCCGCAACGTGGAGATCCTCTATCTCGCCAAGCAGCGGGCCAAGAGCTCTCTCCGGGTGTTCGTCAAGATCACCGACACCGGTCTCAAGCCCGAGGAGAAGAAGAAGTTCGAGGAGGACTTCGGCCCCATCGCCGACATGCTCACGGTGGACACGCTGATGGGTTGGTCGATGTCTGAGGTGAAGGACTTCACTCTCGGGATGACGCCCGCCACCGGAATGGACAGCATCTCCCCTCTCCGCGAACGACTGGTGTGCCCGGAGCCGTTTTCCCGGTTGGCCGTGAACTTCGACGGTCAGGTCTCGGTGTGCTGCGTCGACTGGAGCTTCGGCACCATCGTGGGCGATTTGAAGACGAACACACTGGACGAGATCTGGAACGGCGAGAAGCTGCGCGCGTTTCGGCTGACTCACCTCCAGGGCAAGCGATCGACGATCCCCGCGTGCGCGAAATGCCAGTACCTGCGCGGATTCTCGCCATCGCGCGACCTCGATTCCGAGGCTCGAGATCTGATTCCCATCTATTCCGAAGCCGCCGCCGGCGGAGCGGGGCGCAAGATCGACCGTTGAACGAGCTCGCGCCCGACGCTTCCAGCCGGAAGCTAAGCATCCTCGCCATCTTCTCCGTGCCCGCCTTCTGGTCCATGGGAGAAGGGGCCGGCTCGATCTCGTTCAGCCGGACGATGGAGACGCTGGTCGCGCGCGGCCACGACGTACACGTCTCGCTGCCCACCGCCCCGGGACAATCGGATGGAGTGGAGACGTACCGGGGCTTCCGCCTCCATCGAAAAGCGCCCGCGCGCGACTTCGTTCCGCGAACCGATCTTCCACTTCCCCTGCGCCTGTGGGAGAGATATCGCGCCTGGACCGCCTATCGGAAGTGGGCGGTGGCTGCCGGTCTGGAAGTCGCTCGCCGCGAGCGCCCCGACCTGGTGGTTGCACTGGGACACTTCGAAGCTCCCGTGGCGCGAAAGGTCGCGCAGGAGTGCGGGATTCCGAACGTGACTCGACTCTTCGGCTGCTTCCTCCGGCTCGACGATCGCTTCCGGTTCCTCTTGAACTATCCCGAGATCGTCGCGTATCGCACGCCGGCGAACCTCATGATCGTGACCAACGACGGGTCCCAAGGGGATCGAGCGGCCCGGCAGCTCGGCTTTCCCCTCGATCGTTTCGTCTACATCCGAAACGGACTCGATTTCAGCCGATTCTGCCCCGGCCCACCTTCCGCGGCGATCCGCGCGCAGCTCGAGATCGGTCCGCATCAACCGTTGCTCATCACTGTGACCCGCCTCGCCCTCGAGAAGAAACTGGAGCGCGCGATCGATGCCATGCCCCGGCTGCTCGAGCGTGTGCCGGGGGCGGTGCTGGCGCTGGTCGGCGACGGCCCGGAGCGCGCACGCCTCGTCGAGCATGTCGCGCAGCGAGGGCTGGGGCATGCGGTGCGATTTCCCGGTCCCGTCGAGCACGGCAGTCTCCCGGAGTGGTATCGAACCGCCGATCTCGTCCTCTCGCTGCTCGATCGGACCAACGCCTCCAATCCGGTCTTCGAGACGATGGCGTGCGGCCGGGTGGCTGTGGCGCTCGACTCCGGGCAGACCCGGGACCTGATCGAACACGGCAAGAACGGAATCGTGGTGACGCCGGAAGAGCTTCCGATCCTGGGCGATCTCCTCGCCGATCTGATCGAAGACCCGGAGCGGCGCGATCGTCTCGCCCAGGCGGCGCACAAGCGCATCCGCGAGCTGCTCGTCACCGTGGATGAGCGGCTCGCCTACGAAGTGGACCTGCTGGAAGCAGTGGCGGCAGGCAAGCCGATCGAGCGGCGCTCCGTCTCCTGATACCACGAATGCTCTGCCATTCCCAATCCTCCAGCCTCGTGGAAGATCCGCACCCGGAAATCGCTCCTCAGCGGTGGTACGCGTTCTTGATCTGCCCCCAGGAACGCTCATAGGTGGGCACGACCCGACACGGACTCGGATCGCATCCTTCGTCGCCGAGGTAGGATCCACCCTGAGCGGCGCATTCGCTTTCCGTAATCAGCAGACATGACCCATCCGGCAAGCAGCATGCGGCCGCCGTCTGGCGGCACACATCCGGCTCACATGTGGACATGGTTCCGAGATACGCGCCCTCCTGCGCCGCACAGTCGATCTCGGTCGCGACCTCGCAACTCGCGTTGGCGGCGCAGCACGCGCCGATCGAAGGCGGATCGCCGGCTGCGGACCACTGTTCGAAGCCGCCGTCGGCAACGTATCTCCTTCCGGACGCCCCGAACTTGCAATACAGGTACAGATACTCGCTCCGATGCGAAGCCAATAGAGGATACGGCAGGTACAGCGTCATGTCGGAGAAACCGCTGGCAGCTTCGAGCGCATCGTTGAGCAACACCTTGTTTCCGACTCCGAGGTCGTACACGAGCGTGCCGTTCGCGCCCAGCTGCGCGAGCGTGTTGTAGGTGCTGAGCGGCGCCGTGTAGATCATGAGCTGATCCAGGGACAGGAGCGCCCGATGAACATCCTCGTTGATGTCCAGAAGGATGCGAATCGAAGGCGCGCCGTCCAAATCGGTCGTTTCGAACGACCCGACCGGAATCGAGCGCGTCCAGCTTCCAGGCTTTTCGTTCATGGTGTACGGACCGTCCGAGTTGAGTCCCCGTTCGATGCTGGTTCTCTCGATGCGCAAGAACGGCTCGATGCTGCCGGTTTCGTTTCCTACGCCCTGCGAGAAGCGCGCGGCCCCGATGCTTCCCGACGAACCGGATGTCGTCAGATCCACGGCGGCGGCGAAGGCCATCGGAGGCGCCAACAGGGACGCGCAGACGAACGGGAGAAGGAATGTCGACGAAAAGATGCAGCGCACGTTGTGATCTCCTGAATGAAAAAACCGAAGATCGAGCCGGCTTCCCTCGCTTCGCTCGCGCAGCGCGCAATGATCGAAGGACGCAGTGTTCGAGCTATCAGACGTGAATGGAGAGGGGGACAAACCAGAGGGTCTGCGGGCTCGGGGAACGCGTCAATCATCATCTTCAATTCCAAAAACTTCATGCGGAAAAGCGTAGCGATTCGCCACAGAATGGGGAGATCCGGTTCTTGGTTACCGATCTTCGTCCGGCGGGTCGCCGCCCTGCGGCAGCTTGGATCGATCTCCGAAGCGTGTCCGTGGATTGTCCGCGCTCCCGACCGTCTCGCCGTCGTTGTCGTGATACTTCGCGCGGCGCCGCACCTGTTCCGCCCCTTTCGGAGTCGTCTTCCTTCTCGTCGTTCCCTGCTTGGTTTTCTTCTCCTTTGCCATTCCCAGCCTCCTTCTTCGCCCCGTCGCTTCCGTCGAAACCCTCAGGACATCAATCAGGACATCAATAAGTTGTATGCCGGTGGCTGGCTCCCAGGTCGAAGCTGTTAGCAATTGTCCGATGCCGGACATTTTGCGGCACCGCCAGAGACGCTTGGCATGACATTTATGCAACGTCGTTTAGTCATAGCTGTTGCTCATACCGCAAGGAGCCGCCAATGGCGCAACCCAAGCGCGTGGCTGATCTCGAGGTCCATCAAGACCTGCCACAGATCTTCCGGATCTCGGGCAAGCGCACGCTGTCCGAAACTCGAGCTTCGATCTCGTTCTCCTGCTGACGGCGTTCCACTCGTCGTCATCGAGGAAGGAAAGATGCTCAAGGAGCGAATGGACAAGGTGCGTGTGGACGAAGCGGATATCCTGGAGGCGGCGAGAGAGCTCCAAGGGCTCGAACGGCTCAACCAGATCAAGTACGCGATCGTGGAGCGCAGCGGTTCCATCACGATCGTGCCGATGAAGGAGGCCGGAGCATAGCCGTCCCCAAGGTATTCATCGTCGGAGGAGGGTTTGCCGGCATCGCGGCGGCCAAGGCATTGGCGGGCGCACCGGTCGAGATCCGACTGGTCGACCGCCGCAACCACCACCTGTTCCAGCCGCTGCTGTACCAAGTCGCTACGGCATCCCTGTCACCCGCGGACATCAGCTCCCCCATCCGCACGATCCTGCGCGGGCAAAAGAACTGTCAGGTCGGATTGGCCGAAGTCACGGGCGTCGACGTCGCGCGAAGGCGATTGATGCTGGCGGGCGGTTATATCGAGTACGACTACCTCATCCTGGCGGCCGGCGCCACGCACGCTTACTTCGGTCACGAGGAATGGGCGCCGATCGCGCCGGGATTGAAGAGCATCGAGGACGCCACCGAACTGCGCAGGCGCCTCCTCCTGGCCTTCGAATCGGCAGATTACGAGGGAGATGAAGCGGCGCGGCGCGCGGCATTGACCTTCGGGATCGTGGGAGCCGGCCCCACTGGAGTCGAGCTCGCCGGAGCCATCAAAGAGATCGCGGGTCAGACGATTCCCCGGGATTACAGGAACATCGACACGCGTACTACGCGGGTCATCCTGTTCGAAGGAGCCGACCGTGTGCTGCCGCCGTTCCCACCGGAGTTGAGCGCTCGCGCGCAGCGCGACCTGGAACGCATGGGAGTGGAGGTGCGGCTCAGGTCGGTCGTGACCAACGTCACGGCACAGGGTGTCTTCATCGGCGAAGAGTTCATTCCGGTGCGAAACGTGTTCTGGGCGGCGGGCGTCAAGGCCAGCCCTGTCACGCAATCGCTCGGAGTCCCACTCGACCGCGCGGGGAGGGTGATCGTGGGTCCCGACCTTTCGGTCCCGGGCCACCCCGAACTGTTCGTGGTGGGAGACATGGCCGCGGGCATTTCGAGCGACACCGGCAAACCGGTTCCTGGCGTCGCGCAAGGCGGGATCCAGATGGGCCGGCACGCGGGTCGCACGATCGCGCGCGAAGTTGCCGAGCGAAGCGCGGGCGCACGTTCCGGGTCAGTCGAACGCCCCCCGTTCGTGTACCGGGACAAAGGATCCCTCGCGATCATCGGCAAGGCGAAGGCGGTCGCGCACATCGGAAACTGGAAAGTCGGCGGGTTCCCCGCATGGCTGCTCTGGGGAGGCGTGCACATCCTCTTCCTCATCGGATTTCGGAATCGACTCTTGGTCCTGTTGAGCTGGTTCTGGGGCTGGCTCCTCAACGTGCGCGACGCGCGGCTCATCACCGGCGATGCGCGCGTCGACATCCAGGTTCCTCGATTGCCGGAGTTCGTGCCGATCGGCTCGGACGAGGCGGCACGCAGCCAGTCAGGGAGCCCATGATGTTCGTGATCGAGCTGGACGTTTCGAGTCATCGAGTTTCGAGCGAGTCAACGCGCCAAGAACATGGACGCGCTGATGGAGCGGGAACCCAGGCGGTAATCGTCGCGGATCGGAGGGCGCTATGCAGGGAGTAGATCAGATCACTCACGTGCTGCTGCGGATCGTGACCGGTTTTCTGTTCTTGCAACACGGCGGTCAGAAGCTGTTCGGCTGGTATGGGGGCACGGGTATGCCCGAAGGCAGCGGACTTCCGCCGCTCATGCTGGTCGCCGGCATCCTCGAGGTGGTCGGAGGCATCGCCATCATGCTCGGACTGTTCACACGGCCCGTGGCATTTCTGCTCTCCGGGGAGATGGCCGTCGCCTATTTCATGGCACACGTTCCCAATGGACCGATGCCGTTGCAGAATCACGGCGAGCCCGCCGTGCTCTTCGCCTTCATCTTCCTGTTCCTGGCCGGCAATGGGTCCGGTGGGTTCAGCATCGACTCGGTATTGCGACGCGGTCGCGCGCCACTCGCGCAGCCGGCCAGATAGGGCTCAGCTGTCGAGGCGTCTTACCGATAGACGCGAATCGCGGTCGCCTTGACAGACGCCCATACGGCTCGACCGGGATACAACCCGAGCGTTGCGGAGGCCTCCCGGACGACGTCCGCGACGATCGGGATCCCGCAGTCGCAAACCACGCGCATGCGATCCACGAGCGGCGCCACCTCGCGCACGATCCCCTCGAAGACGTTCTGGGCGGAGCTCGAAGCTCGCTCCAAAGAGAGCGTCACTGCGGACGGTGGAAATGCCAGAGCGACCGGGCCAGGAGCCTCCAGCCCCGCGACATGAAAGACGACCGTCCCGACCGTGGCTTCCCGAAGTCCGCTTCCCTCGCGCAGATTCGCGCGGTAGAAGTTCATTCCGAACAGCTCGGCCACGAACGCCGACTGCGGTCGGGCCAGGAGCTCTTCCGCCGGCCCGATCTGACTCATGCGCCCATCCTCGAGGATCGCGATCCGGTCGGCGAGAGCGAGCGCATCCGTCGGGTCATGAGTGACGATCACGGTCGGAAGCCGAACCTCACGCAGGAACTCCTTCAGCTGCCGTCGGACGGAATTTCGAGTCGACGCGTCCAAGGAACCGAACGGTTCATCCAGCAAGAGCACACCCGCTCCCGAAGCGAGCGCGCGCGCGAGGGCGGTTCGCTGCCGTTGTCCTCCGGAGAGCGCTTGCACCGGTCTGCCCGCAAGTTGAGCGAGACCCAGCTGATCGATCCACGAACCCGCTGCTCGGAGCGCCGCATCCCTCGCGCTTCCACGGGACCGCGCTCCATAGAGCACGTTTTCCAGGACGGTCAGGTGCGGAAAGAGCGCGAACTCCTGATGGACGAATCCGACGCGCCTCTGGTGCGGGGGTCGGTCGATCCCACGATCGGTGTCGCACCAGACATCGTCTCCGAGCGCGATGCGACCGGAATCGGGCTTCAGAA
>CAMPIC010000011.1 GCA_946886185.1 uncultured bacterium | reverse complement strand
TCCGCAAAGATCTTCCGGGTCAAGGCGAGGACCACCTGGACGCCGGGTTGGTCCGGTTGCGGGTCCAACACCTTGCCGCCCATGAACATGTTGTCGATGGTCACCACGCCGCCGGGCCGAAGGAGCTCCAGACACTTCTCGTAATAGTCGCCGTACGCTTCCTTGTCCGCATCGATGAAGGCGAAATCGTATCGGTTGCTCTCGCCGCTTTCGATCAGCCGAGACAGCGTCTCGGAGGCGGGACCGAGCTCCAAGGTGATTCGATCCGCCACTCCTGCCTGCTGCCAGTAGCGCTGCGCGATCGAGGTCCATTCCTTCGAGACGTCGCAGGCCGTCAATCGGCCCCCCGGGGGAAGCTCGCGCGCGACGCAGATCGAGCTGTAACCCGTGAAGACGCCAACCTCGATGGCGCGCACGGTTTTGATCGATCGAGCCAGGACTGCCATCAGCCTGCCTTGTTCCACAGAGATCTGCATACGCGCTTCCGGGAGCGCGGCGGTTTCCTCGCGCAGACGGCCGAGAACGTCTCCTTCGCGGACCTTGGAGAAATCCTGCAAGTATGCGCGGGTGCGCTCGTCGGTGGTGTGGGTCGCGGTGGACATGGATTCGCCTTCACTTTCCGGATGCTGCGTGGAATTTCACGGCCGAAATCGAACATCGGGCCAGATTCGTCGAATTCTAGCAGCCGTTTCCCGAAAGGGAGGGAGAACGCGATTCGAGGAACGATTCTTTTACCACGGCGAGCCTCAAAATCACCCTCTCCTGACCTTGGAGCTTTCCCTCCGCAGTTTCGGATGCCAGAATCGAAACGCAGCCCTGTTCTGCCCAGCTGGACGGGAAGGCGGGGTGCGCGGCGGAGCGTTCGTTCGGCCGTGGCCGGCGGGTCACCTCCCAAAGAGGTTGGCGCGAGCAATGGAAACGGGAACGCGGAGGGCAATCCGACATGCAAGGATCGACGACGATGCATGACCCGACTCTGGCCAGGCCAGCACGTGTTTCGGAGATGGCCGAGCAACTCGCCGGCTCGGAGATTCTGAAAATCGCGGGGGAGATCCGTGCGATCGTCGCCGAGGGGCATGCGGTCGCGAACCTCACGGTCGGGGACTTCAATCCTCGCGAGTTCCGCATCCCGGCGACTCTGGAAGCGCGGATCGAGCGCGCCCTGCGGGCCGGGGAGACCAACTACCCTCCTTCCGACGGCGTCCTCGCGCTTCGCGATGCCATCGCGCGCCTTTACCGGGAATGGTTGGGCCTGGAGTACGATACCGACTCGATCCTCGTCTCCGGAGGCGCTCGTCCCGTCATCTATTCCGCCTATCGCACGCTGGTCGACCCCGGAGACGTCGTGATCTATCCGGTGCCTTCGTGGAACAACAACCACTACTGCCATCTCGTGGGCGCGCGCGGCGTTCCCCTGACCTGCGGAGTGGAGGAAGCGTTTCTTCCGACGGCGGAGCTGATCGCGCCACATCTACGCGGCGCGCGGTTGCTCGCGCTCAACTCGCCGCTCAATCCCACCGGCACGACGTTCGACCGGGACACGCTCGCGGACATCTGCGATCTGATTCTGGAGGAGAACGCGCGCCGTTCGGGCGAGCGACCGCTCTTCCTCCTGTATGACCAGGTGTACTGGATGCTCACGTTCGGCGATGTGCGGCACTACGACCCGGTGAGCCTGCGCCCCGAGATGGCGGACTTCACCATCTACGTCGACGGAATCTCCAAGCCGTTCGCGGCGACCGGCCTGCGTGTGGGCTGGACCGCCGGGCCTCCCGACATCGTGCGCAAGATGGCGGCGATCGTGGGCCACATGGGCGCCTGGGCGCCTCGCCCGGAGCAGATCGCGACGGCGGAGTTCCTTTGCCAGCGTGAAGAGATCGATGCCTATCACGCGGTCATGAAGGATGAGGTGAAGACCCGCCTGGAGATCCTTTTCGACGGGATGGAGCAGTTGCGCGGGGAAGGATTCCCGGTCGAGGTGATTCCTCCGATGGGGGCGATCTATCTCAGCGTTCGCTTCGACATCAACGGCGCGCAAGAGCCGAGTGGAGAGATGCTGGAGACGAACGAAGACATTCGCCGGTACCTCCTGCGCAAGGCGGGTGTGGCTTTGGTCCCGTTCCAGGCGTTCGGTTCGACCGAGGAAGATGGATGGTTCCGGATGTCGGTCGGCGCAGTCTCCAAGTCCGAGTGCGCGGCGTTGTTCGCGCGGCTTCGGACGGCACTGAAACCGCTTTCGAACGGGTGAGCCCGGGCCGGTTCAGCACCATCGCGGAATCGCCGATAACGAAGAATCGCACGCAGATCCGAAGGCGACAGATGCTCGCGAGGCACGGTCAAAGGCCGGGAGTAGCGCCTCGATGCCGATAGCCAGCCGGCGCTCGAAACCACCCGCGCGCTACCAGAGACCGATCCAGGAACTGGTGTTCAGCCCCTGGATCGTCCTGCCGTTCGCGCTCTTGATCGGATGGTTCCTCGCCTCGCAAATCTTCTCGGTCAACCCTCGGTACTTGAAGCTCGCGTTCGGCGCCGTCTTCGTCATCGCGGCGATTCGGCTCCCGCTTCCGCATACGCTGGCCGGATTCATGCTGGCGTTCACCATCCCGACCTTCGTCTTCATCGGCGACACCAACACTCTCTTCATTGCGTTTCTCGCCGTCCTGTGGCTCGGGAAGCTGACTTTGCAGAGAGCGCCGCGGCCGATCCGATCCCCCCTCGATTGGGCGATCCTGCTCTATCTGGGGATCCACGTTCTCTCCTTCGTGAATCTCGAGAACGGGGAGGAGATTCGCAAGAGCGTCCAGATCATGACGTTCATGGCTTCGGGATGCCTGCTCTTCGTGCTCCTCGTGAACAACATTCGGACCGAGACTCATCTCGCGCTGATTTTGAATGCGCTCTGCTGGACGTGCGTGCTGGTCGACGTGACGGGACTGGTAGAGTACTGGTTCAGCTACAAGCTGATCCCCGAGTGGTTCCTCTACACGGCGGGACAGAGCTATGTCGACGCCCGCGTCGGCGCGGTGTTCGGCTCCCATGCGCTCCTGGCGGACTGGAGCGCGATGATGTTCTTCCTCCAGGTGATGCTCGGGATGCGCGCGCGCCGACGGGCGGCGAAGATCTGGTACTACGGACTCGCGGCCCTCGGCGTAATCATGATCTTCCTCACGGTCAATCGAGGGGGCGCCATCGGCTGGGGAATCGGCGCGATCTACTTCGGATGGCTGATGCGCCACCAGATCCGGTGGGCTCCGACCATCTTGGTCGGACCCGCGGTCGTCGGCACGATTCTCTTGTTGCAGACGTTCGGCAACGACGACCAGGGGCGATTCCGTTTGTTTATCCGCCTGGCGGGGACGCAGCTGGAGCGCGGAGTACCGGATACGCGTGCCTTCGTCTGGCGCCAAACTTTGCAGCGCATTCCGGACCATCTCTGGATCGGACACGGTCCGTATTACGCCGATCAAGGTTCGACGTTCGGAAAGTGGGCGTGGCCGCACAGCTCCTATCTCTTCTACCTCTACACGACCGGCGTCTTCGGTCTCATGATCTGGCTCTGGATCCTGCTGAAGGTGCTGTGGCTGAGCTTTCCGGGATGGAAGCTGGACTTTCGCAACGCCGCGTTTTCCGTGGCGGCTCGCGGCGTGATCCACATCCAGCTCGTCATCTTCGCGGTGGCGCAAATGCGCTCGGACCACCAGCGCGGCAACGTGTACCTGTACGTGATGTGGATCCTCTTCGCGCTGGCTGTGATCTCATACCGCCTGGCGAAAGAGTCGAACACGGAGACGGCTGTCAGACACGCCGCTCCGTCGCTGTCCCCCGCGCGGTCGTTTTGACGCCAGAGTGTCTTCAGTCGCCCCCAGCTCGACCTCGGCGGTTCAGTTCCCCACGGAAGGCGCCTTGGGAGTGGCGCCCGAGCGCGTGCTGCCCAGATAGATCGCCGTGAGCGCCAAGGCCGCGCCGATCACGTCGGCGGAACCGGTCGGACGATCGAAGAAGAGGATGTCCCAGAGAAATGCCAGCGTGGGTTGGAGGAGCAAGATCAGTCCGGCGCGCGAAGCGGGAACCCGGGTGAGCGCGTGGCTGATCAAGATCCAACCGCAGGCCTGGCACAAGACCCCGTATCCCACCATCGCCAGCAGGCTCGTGCGGTCGGGCAGACGGAATCCTTCACCGCTCGCGATCGCCCCAATGCCCATGAGAGCTGCGGTCACGGCCGAGATCACAGTCAAGCTGAGCGTGGCGTTCCAGTGTCCGCCGCGCGGGCGCGTTCGAAAGATCTGTAGATAGCCGGCGTAGCAGACGGCTGCTCCCAGCGCGAAGAACACGCCGAGTCGCGATTGGGCGGACAGCGTGTCCCATGAGACTCCGACCAGGAGGAAGAGTCCGAGCAGCGCGATCGGAATCGATGCGAGGTACCGCCATCCCGGGCGCTCACGGAGCACGAGGATCCCGAAGGCGGCGAGGATCAGCGCCTGGAAGTTGGCGAGGATCGTGGCGAGTCCCGGACCGATGTAGACGATGGCGCGATGCCAGAGAGTCAGGTCGCTCGAGAACAAGACCGCGCACAGGGTCGCGTGGAGGAGGAGCGCGCGTCCCGGTCGGCGCAGATCTCCTCGGATCATCATGAAGATGACCAGGGCCGCTGCTCCGAAGAATCCGCGATAGAAGCCGGCGGTGGCCGGCCCGACGTGAGCGGCGCGCACGAAGACGGGGGAAGCGCTGATGATGGTGGCCCCGAGCAAGAGCTCGAGCACGCTCCGTTCGGGCAACAGCTTGGAGGCCATAGACGGAGCACACTAGCTGAACCGCATCACGCGCGAAACAGAGGGGCCTCGCACGCACGAGCGGCTGGCAACGATGCGGGTGGAGCCGTCGCACGAACAGAGGGGACCTGCTCCCACGGCGCGGGGAAACGCGACCCGTCCGTCACGCCGGGCGACCGCGGGAGCGAGATCCATCTCCATTACGAGGCGGCTCAGGAGACGGCCGATTTGTCCGGAACGACCGCTCGCAAGCACCTTCGCAGCCCGCCGGAATGACGCTCAGGCTCCTCCTCCAAGCGAGGGCCTGCGCCGGTCGCACGAAGCTCATCGTGGCCAGAAGCCACACATGAGGTGTCCCGGCACATCATTCGAGTCCAAATGGCGAGCTCGAAGCGTATCGAGCATTCGCCGTGCCAAGCCGAGCGACCTCACGGCCTGCCGGGCGGCGCGTCCTTGGGGCCGCAGGAAATCGCCCCAAGCGTTCGACAGTGGATTCATGGATTCCGGCCTCGAGGCCGTGGACCGAGGCTTGAGCCGGCGGGACCGCCACCCTACGATCACCCAGCCGCCGGAATGCGCCGGAAGAATGGGTGCAACGTCTTCCGATCCGGTTTCGTTTCGGTGCGTTGGAATCGCAGGCTCGAAGGGCAGGCATGGAAGTCGGAGCAACCATCGGTCACTACGAGGTCCTCGCCAAGCTCGGGCAAGGCGGGATGGGCGTAGTCTACAAAGCTCGGGACACGCGACTCGATCGCCCGGTCGCGCTCAAAGTGCTCCCTGCCGAGCTGATGCGCGATGAGGAACGCCGCCGCCGTTTCGTCCAGGAAGCCAAGGCCGCCTCCGCCGTCAATCATCCCGCCATCGCCCAGGTCTATGGGATCGAGGTGGAGGGGGACGCCTCCTTCATCGTCATGGAATACATCGATGGCTCGAACGTCCGCCATCTGGTCGAGCGGGGAGAGCTCGACGTCCTTTCCGCCGTCGAGATCGGAATCCAGGTGGGGAGCGCGCTCGCGAGGGCCCACGAAGCAGGCATCGTCCACCTCGACATCAAGTCGGACAACATCATGGTGACGCGCGACGGGCATCCGAAAGTCCTGGATTTCGGCCTGGCCAAGTTGGTCGATCTCGGCGGCGACGGATCGGGAGCGGAGGCCACCATGCTCATGACGCAAGTCGGCGCCGTCATGGGAACGGCCTCGTATATGAGTCCGGAGCAAGCCCGGGGACTGCCCGCAGATCAACGCTCCGACATCTTCTCGTTCGGCATCGTGCTCTACGAGATGGCCACAGGGAAGCTCCCGTTCGAAGGCAAGAGCGCGCTCGACACCATGCATGCGATCGCGTTCGAGAAGACCAGACCGATGAGCGTCCTGCGCGCGGGGCTGCCCTTCTCCTTGCAAAAAGTGGTGGATCACTGCCTCGAAAAGGAACCGTCGCAGCGTTATCCGCAGATGGCGGCGGTGGTTCAGGATCTGCAGGCGGTGAAGCGGGAGCTCGACTCCGGCGTCACGCGCTCGGCCCCTCTGCTCCAGCGATTCCGTCCCCGCGCAAGCGGGCTCCGTCCCAAAGGCATGCTCTACATCGCGATCTGGGGCCTGATCCTGCTCTCTCTCATGATGACCGTGCTGCTGCGCGAGGGGATCGGCCCCACCGTCCCCTTCTGGGTCGTGGGCGCCTTCGTCACCGGGCACTTCCTGACGAGGCGGACGCGGATCTTGCGCAAGTTCGCGAAGAAAGTGGGGAAGGAGACCGCGGTGGTCCTGGTCAGCGCGACCGAAAACAACATTCTCGTGCTGGTGGAGGACGCTCCCGCGAAGACGTTCCTGAAGATCAACTCCCTGTTCGCGAGCGCCAACGAGGCGCTCTATTCGGGGAGCAACTTCGGGATCGAGATTCGGGATGGCGCGACACCGGAGGAGCGCAAGGAGCTGCTGACCCGGCCCGGCCTCCTGTACGTGGATACGAAGGGGACTCCACGAATCTGACCCGGCGAAAGGGGGACAAGGCTGTGCGGCGATCCTGGATTCTCGGCCCGTTGGTGGTGGCTCTGTGCGGCTTTGGAGGCGCTTCTCGAAGCGTCGCTGCGGAAACTGCGAGCGGATTCTTCCGATACGGAGACGTGACCCTGGAAGTCGCGCACGCCTATCTGTTTCGCGTCGACACGGGATTGGGCGAAGAGAGCATGATTTTCCTGACCCCGAGTCCGATCGACGCCGCGCTCGTGGCGGCCGCGTTCGATGTGGAGAGCGGGGTCGATGAGCAGATCGACCAGGTCGGCGGCGGATATGTACGCATCTGTCTCGACGCCGAGGGATTCGAGTGCGGTCTCTACTTCTCGAACGAGGATCCTCCGGAATCGTTCAACAGCTCCGGTTCGGGGGACTTCACCCTCGAGGCCAATCTCCCGGATCATGTGAAAGGGAGCTTCGTCCTGGCCGAGCCGGAGGAGTTCTTCGACCAGACATTCCAGTTCGATCTCCATTTCGACGTCGGGAGAACGCCCGCTCCCGAGGCAGCCTCGCTTCCGGAAGGAGGCGGAGAGCCGGGCGCCGCGTATCTCGCCTATATCGAAGCGATCGCGGCGGCGGATTTTCCGAAGCTGCGGGAGATCATGGGACCGGAGGGCAGCTGGCAGTTCCCCGAGGAGGATCTGAGCGCCTGCAAGGAGAACCTCAAATGGCTCCGGGACGGGACGCCGGTCACGGCCACGATCTGGAAAGGGGAGCAGCGCCAGCACGATGCGATCCTTTTCGTGGAGGGCGTGGATCGGGACGAAATCCGGCGGCGCGGGCGGGTCCTGATGGGGTTGGAGGGCGACGTCTGGCGGTATCAGGCCAATGATCTCGAGTCGGTGGAGGAATGACCTCTTTTCTGCGAGTTGGGGGCGACACTTTTCGCTATTGCGGGGTAAAGGTGAAGACACCTAACCTCGGGAATCAGTGAGTCCAGAACCGTCCCGCACCAATTCCGTCTTACGTGGCCGTGAAGATCGGCAACGCTGAGCTCGTTCCCTCCATCAATCTGCGACACCGGCAACAGCGACCGAGATGTAAGGAAACAGGAGAACAGATCACAGATGCAGACGACGATCCGAGCCGAGAGTCCGACGAAGATGCCATGGCGCGAGGCTGTCGCTCCGTTCGAGCGCGCGCACCATGGCCGTGCCGCTTGGCAGGTCGTCAACAGCTTCATCCCTTACTTCGCTCTCTGGGTCCTGATGGTCTGGAGCTTATCGATCTCGTACTGGCTCACCCTCGGATTGGCGGTCATCGCGGCCGGTTTCCTCATCCGCATCTTCATCATCTTCCATGACTGCTGCCACGGTTCGTTCACCCGATCCTCGCGCGCCAACACGGTTCTGGGAACCGTGGGAGGGTTGCTCTCGCTCACGCCTTATCGATACTGGCGCTACACGCATGCGGTCCACCATGCCACGGCCGGCAACCTCGACAAGCGTGGCACGGGCGACGTCTGGACCTTGACGTTGAAGGAGTATGAGGAAGCCTCGTTTTGGAAGAAGCTGGGATTCCGGCTGTATCGCAACCCTGTCGTGATGTTCGGCCTCGCCCCGTTTTACATGTTCTTCATCCACCATCGATTCGCGCAGCCGCGCCACGGCTGGCGCCGCCAGTGGGAAGTGCAGCGCGCGAATCTCGGCCTGGTCGGAATCGCCTGCTTGGCCACCTGGCTCATTGGATTCGGTCCCTATATCCTGATCCAACTTCCGGTCATGATGTTCGCCGGCTCGTTCGGGATCTGGCTGTTCTACGTACAGCATCAGTTCGAGGGAGTGTACTGGGAGCGAAGCGGCGACTGGGATTACGTGGATACCGCTCTGAAAGGCAGCTCGTTCTATCGGCTTCCTCGCATCCTGCAGTTCTTCAGCGGCAACATCGGCTTCCATCATGTCCACCATCTCAGCCCCCGTGTCCCGAACTATTATCTCGAACCGTGCCATCGCAACAGTGATCTGTTCCGGGACGTCAAGGCCGTCGGGTTAGGCGAGAGCCTCGCCTACGTCAACTACCGCGTCTGGGACGAGCGCCGGCGGAAGCTGGTGGGGTTGAAGCCTTTGGGGATCATCGCGTGAGCGAAGACCCCCGCCCGCCCCGCGCGAATCGAAAGCGATTCGGTTCGGATGAGGAAGGCTCTCTTCGCGAGCTCCGCTCCGCCCTCGTGGCACACCACAAAGCGCTCATGGAGATCGCGCGGGGGGAATGGGAGCGCGCTCACGGCAGGGTCGCAGCGCCGGGGGAACTGCTGAGGCTGCTCATGGAGGATTCCGAGCTCGCATGGCTGCGTCTGCTTTCCTCCAAGATCGCGCGACTCGACGCCCTGCTGGTCGATCCTCAGCAGGGAGACGCCGAGGAACTCGTGGCCGACCTGGACCGGCTCATCCTCGACCGCGGTCCGGAAGAAGCGGAGTTCCAGCTCCGATACGAGGCGGCGCTCGCCGGCTCGGCCGACGTTTCCCTCTTCCACGTGCAGGTGGTCCACGCCATGCGCCGGCTGCGCGGCGTCACCTTCACCCTGCACGATCCTTCCTGACCGCCCAGGACTCGTAACAGACACGCCGGATGCTCCGGCGGAGCCTGGCCGGCCGAACCGCTTTCACGCCCACGGACGCAAGCCGCGACTCTTGCCGCAGGCAGTTGCCTCGTCAGCCTGCCGAGTGCGAGACTCCGTGCTTCGCCTCGGATCGAAGCCGGGATCGGAACGCCTGACGGCGGCCATCCAAGCCGGAAATGACCGCTCGGGCAAGGCGCCTGGGGGAAACCGAGGAGCTGACGAGGGAAGTTTCGCCCCGGCCGGCCGACGACCGCAGCGAATCGAACCCGGCGAGTACGGAGGTAAGGCGTGCGAACGTTCGTCGCGATCTGGATCGGATTGGCCCTCGTCGGTTGCGGGGGGGGAAGCGAGCAAAGCAACGAGAGGGGAGGCTCATCGACGGAGAGCCTGCAGCCCCCCACCCAGGAAGTGACGGGCGAGCCCACCAAGGTGGTCGCGGAGATCGACGACGAGACGATCACACTCGGCGAGATGAATCGGGTGGTGCAGGCGATGCGCGTGAACCGGCCTCCGGACATCGATCCCAATGCTCCCACCGCGGTCCTGCAGCAGAAGGCGCTCGACAATCTGATCGATCAGAAGCTGCTCGTAATGGCGGCGGAGGATCGGGGTTTCGGGGTCACCGACGCCGACTTCAACACCGCGGTTGCGCAGATCAAGGCCCGCTTCCCCAGTGAAGTGGAGTTCACGAACGCCCTCCAGCAGCAGGGAATGACGCAAGAGGACTTCCTGGAGAGCTTCCGGTCCGACCTGACCATCCGCAACTTCGTGCAATCGGCCTTCACCGATACCATCAACGTCACGCTGGCCGAAGCCCGAACCTATTTCGACACGCATCCGGCCGAGTTCGTGAGCCCGGAAGCGGTGCATGCGCGTCACATCCTGATGCGGACCACACAGAATTCCACGCCGGAGGAGGATGCCGCTGCTCGCCAACGAGCGGAGGCGGCCCACAAGCGCGTCCAGGGAGGGGAGGACTTCATCGCGGTCGCCAGGGATGCCTCGGAGGACGAGACCACGAGCCAGAACGGCGGCGACCTGGGCTTCTTCACACGGGGCCAGATGGTCGCCCCCTTCGATTCGGTGGCGTTCACCCTCGCTCCCGGAGCGGTTTCGGGACCGGTCAAGACCCAGTTCGGCTGGCACGTCATCAAGGTGGAAGAGAAGCAGCCGTCGGGACCGATGGATTTCGACCGGATCTCCGCGCAAATCATCCAGAAGCTGCAGCAAGACCGCGTCAACGACCGCGTCATGGAGTTCCTGGCGGAGCAGCGCGACGAGGTGAAGATCAAGCGCGAGATCTGATTCACTCCGGTGAAGATCGGGCGGCGCCAAAGCTGATCCGGGGAGGCCTCGTCAGGCAGACGTTTCGAGGTATCCGAGTGGATACGAAAAAAGGGAGGGGAGCAAGTCCCCTCCCTTTTCTCATGCCGTTCGGCGCAGGTTCGATTACCGCCGGCCGCGGTCAGAGTCAGATCTCAACCGCAGCTGGCCGCGCCGGGTATCTTAGTTGGTCAACACCATCTGCTTGGACTCGACATGGTTGCCCGCCTCCAAGCGATAGAAGTAAACCCCGGCCGGCACGCGCCGATTGTTGATGTCCGTTCCGTCCCACGAGTTCGTGTGCAGACCGGCTTCCATCACTCCGTCCGCCAGGGTCGCCATCACGCGCCCCGAGGCATCGAAGATCTGCAGCCGGACCGGCGTCGACTCCTCGAGCCGATAGCGGATGTGCGTGATTCCCGAGAACGGGTTCGGATCGCTTCCGATCAACATCTGACCCGCGGGCAGCTCCGCGACCGGCGCGCTGGACGGATCCGATTCGATCGTGAAGTTGCGATTCGAGATGTCGAAGAAGACGTTGTTGGACGCCTGCACCCGGATCCGGCCCGTCGTGGTCGCGATCGGCGGCACCTGAATCGACTGGCTGCCGTCGTTCGGGGTGTTCAACAAGATCGTGTGCGGATACGTGAACCCGCCGTCGGTCGAGAGGAGGATGTCCACGTTCGCGCAGTTGATCGGAGCTCCGTTGGTGCCGTTCACGTTCCACGTAACGGTCTCGTTCGTCCCGGACTGCCAGACCACGCCGAGGTTGTTCGGATAGGTCACCTGGAACGGTCCGATCGCCGCGACCGTGATCATCTCCGCCTCGTCATAATGCGACCCACCCTGGCCGTCGCGGACCGTCAACCGGAACTTGAGGTTCCGGACATAGCTCGGCATGATTTCGCCTTGGCTCTGGGTGTTGTTGACGATGTCGAACCAGCGCGGGAAGACGCGGCTGGATCCGGACACCGGATCGAACGACCGGAAGATGGGCGCGTTCCCGGATGGATTGTTCGGGGAGCCGGCCGGGCCGAGGTCGTACTGCTCCCAGCAGTAGGTGAGCGGATCGCCGTCGGCGTCCGATCCGGATCCGGTGAGCTCGAAGGGGGTTCCGATCGGAATCGCCCAGTTCGCGCCCTGGAACGCGTCCGCCACCGGGGGCGCATTTCCCGTGGGCGTATTGACCGGGCAGTTGTTCCCGCTTCCGGACTCGGTGTAGGCGCGAATCTGCACGAAGCTTCCCACGTGGAAGTAGTCGTCGCTGTTCCCCTGGATGTTGTCCACGCCGCAAATGCCCGCGTAGGCCATGATGGTCGAGCCGCTCCCCGGCTCGTAGGCAGTGCCCGCGCTCCGGTTTCCGCAGCAGCAGGAGCTGTTGATGGAGTTGAAGGTGTGGGTGGCTCCGAACTGATGACCCATCTCGTGCGCGACGTAGTCGACGTAGAAGATGTCGCCGGTGGGAGCGGGCAGGCCGGTCACGCCCTGCGCCTTGCGGCCGTTCACGCACACGCAGGAGAGATTCGCGATCCCGCCGCCACCGGTGCTGAAGACGTGCCCGATGTCGTAGTTGGCCGCCCCGATCACGGCGTCGCAGTTGGTCTGGTTCTGACCCAGCATCTGGCTGCCGTTGTTGTTGTTGTACGGATCGGTAGCGCCGTTGGTGTACACGACCAGGTTGTTGTTCGCCACCAGCTGCAGGAGGACGGAGAGATCGCGCTGATAGATTCCGTTGATGCGGTTCAACGCCACCGCGATCGCCGCCATCCCCGCATTGACCGTTCCACCGTGGAAGGTGGTGTACTCTCCCGTCGCGGCGATGACCGTCCGGTAGGTCCGAAGCTCGTCGCCGGTCGAATCGCCGCCGCGCGCTTCGTACTCGCGCACCAGCGCATCGATCTCCTCGATCTGCTCCGGAGTGGCCTGCAAGCCGCAGGTCGACGCTTCCAGATCCGAGGCGCGGCGATAGTCGCTGCGCAGGCAGACCGAATAGTGCTCGAAATCGCCGGTCTGATAGGGATCGATCCAGACCGATCCTCCGGAGCGGAAGATGACCGCGTGGAAGCCGAGCGGCGTGATGCTGAACCGGACGAACGCGGTCGCGTCATCTTCGCCGTACGCTTCGTACGTCTTGATCTCGGGGAACTGCTCCGCGAGCTCGGGAGCCATGATCGGGGACTCCAGCACGCGGAATCGCTCGAATCGTCCATCTGCGAGCGGCAGCTCGATGATCGGAGCGGGACGAAGGTCGTCCGTCCGCGCGACCGGGGCGAGCGCCACCTGGCTCTGAAGAGCTTGTAGATCGAGGCTCATCGTGACCGAAGCAATGGGGGCGGCGAGCTTCTCGCCCATTGCAGGGATCGAGCTCTCCTCGATGTTTGTAAAAGCGGAGGCCGCGAAAGCGCTTCCCGCGGAAGCGATCAGAACGACGGCCCCGAAGGCCGCCATCGTTCCGCGAACCGCCCGAAGGCGATATCGTCCGAACGTCGAGAGTGGGTAGTTCGTGCGCACGCTAGATGTCTCCTTGAGATGGTCGTGTACGAGAGGTCGGGGGACGGTCCTCTCCAGTGGATCGGTTACGGGGCCATTCGAAACGGACCGAGAGGTCCACCAAAACCAGTCATGGGAGACCGAGTCTCACGGTTGCAATCCGTCCCGTGGCTGATTGATTTTGCCACGTCAGCCGCTCTCAAACAACCAAAGAGGCGCCCGGAGCGAGGTTCGGCGCGGTCGGAGAAACCCCCACCGGGCCGGCATCGATCAGAGCGAGGCCGATCGACCGGCCAGTCCGGCCGAGATCACGAATCGGACCGGCCGTTTATCAAACCAGCGGCGATCATTGGAGATCCGGTCAGATCCCGAATCAGACCGGCCGCTGATCAAGCCAGCGGCGCTCATTGGATGATGCCAGGCTGACACCCATATCAGCGCATCAGGACGACACGCTGGGTGACGGCGTGGGCTCCTTCCAGGAGGCGCACGAAATAGGTGCCCGTGCCCACCGGATGCCCGTTTCCATCGGTCCCGTCCCACAGGATGAACCGCTCCTCGACCCTTCCTCCCGGCGACCGGAACAGCTCCCGCACCCGCGCCCCGCTCACGTCGAAGATGTCGATCGCGAGGGGCCCGGTGCCGGCAGGGGCAAAATGGACCGCCGCGTCCTCATGGAAGGGATTCGGCACGATGCGGAGCATGAGGTTTGCGCTGCTGGCAACCTCCCCGACTCCCGAGGTGTTGTTGACCACCACCTGGACGATCTGGGAGAGCCCGCTCTCCCGCACCGCATACAAGGCGCTCACGGCATAGTCCTGCGTTCCGGACGGGACGTTCGGATCTTCATGGATCACCAGCTCCGCCGGATCGATGACCTCCGCGAGCGGATCCCCGAACGGCTGGCCGTCCAACGCGCGATAGATCCGATAGTGCAAGAGATCGTTGGCCGAATGGATCGGACCGGGCCGGTGCCATTCCAGATGAACTGAGTCGCCGTGCGCGACCGCGCTCAGACTCTCGGGAGGTGTGAACCAGATCAGCTCATCCACTGTGGAGTAGTCGCTGCCATCGCTTTCACCGCCGGTGTACAACGCGGTCACCGCATATCGCAAACTGTCGAGGGGAACTCCCGCGTCGAGATAGGTCGTCAGGGAATCGGGGATCTCTCCCAGCGGCGCGCCGAACGGCCCGTCCCAGTCCGAACGATAG
The DNA here is from genome assembly GCA_946886185.1 of uncultured bacterium. Next base: position 1,708 of record CAMPIC010000011.1, on the reverse strand, counting down.
ATTCGGTACGACTCGATCGGGTTCGCCGGATGCACGTTGACCGGACGCGACCATTGCAGCAGTACGCTGTCCGCCGAGACCTGGTTGACGAGCGAAAACGGGGGAGCGTTCCAGACTTCGTCGAGCACGACCGCATGCTCGGAACTGTCGCTCTCCGCGCTCACCGCGTAGGAGGCGGTCATCATGTACTGCAGATCGGAGTACGGGACGCCCGCATCCTGGAACTGCGCGATCGCAGCCGGATCGGTCACCTCGGCGAGCGGAATCGCTCCGAACGGATCGCCGAGCGCGGCTCGATACACGCGGTAGAGCACCAGGTCGTTGTCAGGATGGATCGGACCGGGGCGATTCCAGGAGAGGTGAATGGTATCGGCGATGGCCTCGGCGAGCAGCCCGTTCGGCGCGGTGGTCCACACCTCTTCCAGGATCGTCTCGAGGTCGGAGGTGACGCTCTCCGTGTTCGCATAGAGCGCGGTCACGGCGTATTGCAGGCTGTCGAACGGCACTCCGGCATCGACGAAGACAGTGTCCGCGGACTCGCCCACGGGATCCTCTCCGAACGGCTCGCCGGGGTTCGCGCGATAGACGCGGTAGAGCAGGACCGGGTTCTCGGGATGCACCAGCTCCGGCACGGACCAGTGCAGCAGGACCGAGTCGGACTCGACGGTGGCGACGAGATCGTGCGGCGGATCTCGCGGATACACCGAGGCGGTCGCGTGATTGGAAGTGTCGCTGACCGCCTCAGGATACGCCACGCCGACAGCGTAGACGTAATCGCCGACCGGCAATCCGGAGTCGCCGTAAGTTGCGAAGCTGTCCGCATCGACCGTGGCCAACGGCTCAGCGGGGAACGGATCTCCCTCGAGCGCCCGGAAGATCCGGTAGCTGATCGGCGGAGAGTCGGGATGAAGCGGCGCGGGCGCATCCCACGACAGCGTGATGGAGTCGACCGCAACCGACGCGGCCAGATTCCGCGCGGGAGTGAGCCAGATCTCCTTCGGGACGTCCGCAGCGTTCGAGGAATCGCTTTCGCCCTGCGAGTAGAGGCTCGTCACGACATAGCTCAGATCGTCGAACGGCACGCCCGAGTCGACGTATGCGGGGGAGATCGTAGAGTCCGGGATTTCCGCGAGGGGAGGTCCGTACGGTTCTCCGTCTTCTGCCCGGAAAATGCGGAACGAGACGATGGGCGCATCCGGATGAAGCGGGGAAGGACGATCCCACGACAGCCCGACGTTGTCGGCATCGACTTCGGCCTCGAGGTTCGAGGGCGCGGATAACCACACCGACTGAGAAACCGCTGCCTCATTCGAAGAGTCGCTTTCGGCTGCCGCGTACAGCGCGGTCACGACGTACCGGCGGTCGCCGAACGGTACATTCGGATCGATGTGTTCGATAGTCGAGAGCGGATCGACGACTTCCGCGATCGGATCGCCGAAAGGCTCGTCATCGGAGGCGCCGTAGAGTCGGTAGAGCATGATCGGATTGTCGCTATGGACCGGCCCGGGCCGGTTCCAGTTGAGCGCGACCGAATCTCCCATGACCGTGGCGGTGAGCGACTGCGGCTCGGTCATCCACATCTCTTCGGTCACGACCGCTTCGTTGGAAGGAGGCGACTCGGAAGTGAGGTAGAGCGCGGTGACCCGCCAGCGCAGATCGGCGAACGGCACCGGAGAGTCCACGAACGCGATCACCGCCGTCGATGGCG
>CAMPIC010000010.1 GCA_946886185.1 uncultured bacterium | reverse complement strand
GCATGATGTGTATGCTTGGGCCGATTCGTTTTTCGAGGCACTGCGCGACTGATGTCATCGAATCCCCATCCGCAGCAGTCCGAGCGATATTTCCAGGAGAGACTCGAGCAGATCGCCCGCACCCCGGTGCTCCTGGTCGCGTCCGACTACGACGGAACGCTCGCTCCCATCGTCGATGAACCGATGTCCGCGAAGCCGAATCGCGAGGCGATCGTCGCGTTGCGCACGCTCTCCAGCATGCCCAACACCCACGTCGCGGTCATCTCCGGACGCGCCTTGCGGGATCTCTCGGAGCTTTCGGGACTGCCCGAAGAGGTCCACCTGGTGGGAAGCCACGGCAGCGAGTTCGACCGCGACTTCCTCCAGTCTCTGGATCCGGCGGTCCTTGCACTCAAGCGAGATCTACGCACGCAGCTCGACGTGATCGCCTCCCGCGTGCCGGGAAGCTTCATCGAGGAAAAGCCGGCCAGCCTCGCGTTCCACTACCGCAAAGCGAAGCCCGAGTCGGAACGCGAAGCCATCGACGCGGTGCTGCAAGGTCCCGGTTCGGTCGGGCAAGTTTCGGTGCATCACGGCAAGAAGGTTCTCGAGCTGATGCTCCTGCCGATGCACAAAGGAGACGCGCTGGCGCGCATCCGCACTCGCGTGGGTGCCACGGCGGTGCTCTTCATGGGCGATGATCGCACCGACGAAGACGCGTTCGAGACGCTCACGGGGCCGGACGTGGGCGTCAAAATCGGCGAGGGAGACTCCATGGCGGAGCTTCGCATCGACGACACGCGCGACGTCGCCCGCATGCTCGCCGAGCTCTGCGAGCTGCGCTACGAGTGGATCGAAGGAGGCCGCGCGGTTCCGATCGAGGAGCACTCACTGCTCTCCGACCTGCGTACCTGCGCGCTCATCACTCCCCAGGCCCGGCTCAGCTGGCTGTGTCTGCCGCGCATCGATTCGCCCGCTCTGTTCGCCGATCTGCTCGGAGGGCCGACCGCGGGACATTTCTGCATTCGCCCGCTCGACGCTCCCGATCACGACGCGACTCCGCGCCAGCAGTATCTGGACGCGAGCCTCGTGCTCGAAACGCGTTGGCCCAATCTGCTGGTGCGCGATTTTCTCGACTGCTCCGACGGCCGGCCGAACCAACGCGCGGGTCGGAGCGAGCTGGTGCGGATGGTGGAGGGATCGGGAACGATCGAAGTGGAGTTCGCCCCGCGACTCGATTTCGGGCGCGCCTCCACGCGGATGCAAAGGCTCGATTGGGGTTTGAGGGTCGATCATCCGACCGATCCCGTGGTGCTCTACGCCCCGGGCATCGAATGGGAGATCTTCCAGGAAGGGCAGCACGACACCGCCCGAGGGCGGGTGACGATCGCGCCCGACCGTCCCGTGGCACTCGAGCTGCGCTATGGGATGGGTCCTCCTTCAGGGCGCCCCGATCTCGTGCGAGAGCGATACGAGAAGACCTATCAGTTCTGGAACGGATGGGCGCAGCGCCTCGTGCTCCCCCGCACCGCCACCGACCTCTGCCGGACCGGAGCGCTCGTCCTGAAAGCGTTCGTGTACGGACCGACCGGCGCCATCTCGGCAGCAGCCACCACGAGCCTGCCCGAGCACATCGGTGGAGTGCGCAACTGGGACTACCGATATTGCTGGCTCCGCGACGCCGCCATGAGCGCGCATGCTCTGGTGCAGCTCGGCTCGATGTCGGAAGCGATGCAGTATCTCGATTGGGTGCTGGGCGTGGTCGACCGTTGCTTCTCACCGGATCGGCTCCGGCCGCTCTACACGGTCTCTGGATCCGATCTGGCCCCGGAGGCGGAGATCACCGAGCTGCCCGGATATCGCTCGAGCCGCCCGGTGCGCGTGGGGAACTCGGCGTCGATGCAAGTGCAACTCGATGTCTTCGGACCGATCGTGGATCTGATCCACCTGCTTCTGGAGAGAGACGCGCCGCTCTCCGCGGAGCACTGGCGGTTGGTGACGGCGATGGTTCAGGCGGTCGAGCAGCGCTGGCAGGAGCCCGATCACGGCATCTGGGAGATTCGTGCAGACCGGCGGCACCACGTGTATTCGAAAGCGATGTGCTGGCTGACCGCGGACCGGGCCGTCAAGATCGCGCGCGCTTTCGTGGGCCGCGAGCCGGCCGAGTGGGTCTCACTGCGTGACACCATCCATGCCGAGATTCACGAGCATGGATACAATCCGTCGGTGCGATCCTTCACCGCCGCCTACGACGGTACCGATCTGGATGCCTCCGGTCTCACGCTCGGTCTGTCCGGCCTGCTCGATCCCGGCGATGAGCGCTTCCTCGAGACGGTCACGGCGATCGAGAGGGAGCTGCGCCTCGGGCCGGTCGTGTATCGATACCACCGCGACGACGGACTGCCCGGATTCGAGGGCGGGTTCCACATCTGCACGTCGTGGTTGATCCGCGCCTACTTGCGCGTCGGGAGGATCGACGATGCGCGCAGCCTCTTCGAGAGCATGGTCGCGCTCGCCGGGCCGACCGGGTTGCTCTCGGAGCAGTACGGGGCGCGCACCAAGCGCGCACTCGGGAATCATCCGCAGGCGTACTCGCATCTCGGAGTGATCCAGGCCGCGCTCGAGCTGGACGAGCTCGCGGGATAAGACCGGCCTCGGCCGGCGGAGATCGAGCGCCTGCAGGCGCGATCCAACCGGGACTCGATCGAAATCGAGCAGCTCACGCGCTCCTACGACCTCAGGTGCCCAGAAGCTCGCGCAGCTCCGCCGCCCGACGTGGTCCGACGGCTCCGTCTTCGTGCTTGAAGAAGATGTAGGCGTCGCTCCACGCCTGCTCGCGGATCCGCTGCGCCCAGTTCAGCAGATGTCCCGGCGTGTAATCCTCTCTCCGCAAGCGCACGTACCCCCAGCTCGCGGTGGAGACGAGCGACTCCAGCGCCTGCTCGTCGGTGTCCGCCTGGCAGAGCGCGAACCCCCGCTCGCGCAAGGCGAGGTAGGTCTCTTCATCGAACCAGGAGTCGTGGCGAAACTCGAAGGCCGCGGGAATGTCCTCCGGAATGAGCGGGAGGAAGGCGCGCAGCCGCTCCACGTCCTTGGGTAGGTTGGGCGGGAGCTGGAACAGGACCGCGCCCAGGCGGGGACCCAATACGCGGACGTTGCTCATCAAGAAGGACATCGGCTCTTCGGTGTTCCTGAGACGGGCGAAGTGCGTGATCCGCCGCGAAGCCTTGATCGTGAAACGGAATTGTTCGGGCACTTGCCGGGTCCAGCCCTCCAGCACCTCCCTCTTGGGCATGCGATAGAAGCTGTTGTCGATCTCGACCGCCGGGAGGCGCCCGCTGTAGTAGCTCAGCATCTCCTTGTCGGGGAGATCGGCCGGATAGAAGATCCCCTTCCATGGCTTGTAGCTGAACCCGCTCGTTCCGATCCAGAATTGCATCGCAGCACCTCTCTCGAGAATCGTGGTGATCCCGGGCGCGAGCGCGGTCGCACCGGGCGCGGCCCGAGGCTACCATGCCCCAGTGCCGGAACCGGATCCCCACACGTCCTTGGTCCACACGCGGAGGCTGTGGCTGACGCGCCGCCGTTCCATGCGGATCGCGACCGTTTGCGCCGGAGTCGTGCTGATCCAGGCGATCCTCTATGGACCCTCGCTCGTCGGCTCCAAGATCCTCCTGCCGCTCGAGATTTTGGCGCTGCCCGGCGTATACCTTCCCGCCACTCCCGCGACTGCCGCGCTCGGATTCGACCAGCACATCTACTCGGACCAGATCCTGGCGTACGAGATGAATCGCCGATTCGCCACGGCGGAGCTCCGCGACGGGCGCATCCCGATGTGGAATCCGCACGGCTATGCCGGAGCGCCGTTCGCGACCTTCTTCAAGTTTTCCCCGTTCGTCTGGCCGTATTACCTGACCGGCAGTCCCCGGTCGCTCGCCTGGAGCCAGCTGCTCATCGCGCTGGTGGCGAGCCTCGGAGCGTATGCGTTCTTTCGGATCACGCTGCGGCTCCCGTTCTGGCCTTCCGCGCTCATCGCGTGGTGCCTTCCGCTCACCGGATTCTTCCTCCTCTGGCAGGGATATTCGCTGCCGCAAGCGGCGGCGTGGCTTCCCTGGCTCCTGCTCGCCGTGGACCAAACGGCTCGGCGGAACGCGATTGCGGGACCGATGCTCGCGATGCTCACCGCGCTGGTCCTGATCAGCGGACAGGTCGACGTGGCGGCGCAGGCGTTGATCGCATCGGTGATTTTCGGAGCGTGGTCGTGTGTCCATGCGCATCGAGGAGCGGGCCCCTCTTCTACGCCAGCGCAAGCGCGCGTCGGATCGATGGGAGATGTGGGCATCCTTGCTTCTGCCGGCGCGCTTGTTTCGGCGATGTCGATCGGCGCGCTGCTCGCGGCTCCCTATCTGCTCCCGCTCCAGGAGTACGTGCGCACCGGTCACCGCGTCGCCGAGCGCGCTGCGGGAATGGAAGAGCGACCACCGGTGGGCGTGAGCGCGCTTCCTCAGCTGCTCCTTCCCGATGCCTACGGAGGCTCGGGCGCGGAGACGCTCTACATCGGCGAAGTGAATCATCTGGAAAGCGCGGCCGCCGCGTACACCGGACTTCTGCTCACTCTCCTGGTGGCGCCGCATGCCTGGCGGAGCCGGAGGCATCGCACGGTCTCCTTCGTGCTGCTGGCTCTGCTCGCGCTCGGTCTCTCCTGGCAGCTCGCGCTCCCGGGATTCGTGCAGCTGCTTCGCCTGCCCGGATTGAACGTGCTCTCGCACAATCGATTCGTCTTCGTCTCCTCGTTCTCCATCCTCGCGCTCTCCGCGATCGGATTGAGCGCGATGCGCGGCACGTCGCGTCTCTCGAAATGGACGCTCGCCTCAGGGCTCGTGGGACCGGTTCTGTTCGGAATCTGGTGCGTCTGGCATGTGCTCCATCCTCCGGAGCCGATCGCGAGCGCGCTCGAAACGGCGTGGCGAAGCGGGGAGACGGGCCTGCCGGTGCGGGATCTCGCGCACATCCACTCGATCCAGCGGAGCTTCCGCGAAACCTATCTCCAGGGAGCGATCCTCTGCCTGATCGCTCTCACGGGATGGATCCTGCTGGCGCGTACCCAATCGGACCGCCGCGGAGCTCCGTGGTCACGTCGCTCGGGTCTCGTCTTCGTCATTGCCCTCGTCTCGTTCAGCGAGCTGTTGATCCGCGCCCACGGAACCAATCCGCAAACCGATCCCGCGCTCTACTATCCGCCGATCCCCGTCCTGGAACGGCTCTCGGAGATCGCGCACGATCGTGTCCTGGGCGTGGGGTGCCTTCCTCCCAATCTCGGGGAGAGGTTCGGCTTCGAAGACGTTCGCGGCTACGACGGCGTGGATCCGGCCAGGATCGTCGAGCTCCTCGATCTCGCGGTCGATCCGCAAGCGGACCCGAGTCGCAAGACCGCGCAGTGGTTCACGCCGCGCATGCACGTGCAGGGCGGCGATGTCTGGATCCACCCGGTGCTCAGCATGCTCAACGTCCGTTACTTGATCTTCCGCGGACAACCGCCTCCATCCATCCGTGCGCTCCTGAGCGGCGAAGACTATTGGATCGCGGAGAACCGTGGCGTTTTGCCCCGCACGTTCATCCCGCGGCGCGTGGAACGAGTTTCCGATGGAGATGAAACGCTGGCGCGACTCGCGTCGCCCCAGTTCCAGCCCGCCGAAGTCGCGTTCATCGATGAAGAAACGAGTGTGTTTCCCGCGGAGATGTCGGGAGAGGTGCGGATCGTGGAAGAGACCTCCACGCGCATCGACATCGCATGTTCCCTTCCCGCACCCGCTCTCGTGGTGCTCGCGGATCGCTGGGATCCGGGATGGAAGGCGACTGTAAACGGGCGCGACACTCCCATCCTTCGGGTCAACCATGCGATCCGGGGGGTCGCCGCCCGCGCGGGGACGAGCGCCGTTCGCTTCACCTATCGCCCGGACAGTTTCCGGTGGGGGCTCTGGACCGCCGCGTTCGCCGTGGCGGTCTGGGTGTTCTGGATGGGTCAAGTTCTACGATCGGCGAGACGTTCCGTCCGCTCGCCCAGGCGGGCGGAGGGCACTCACGAGGCTGAGTCGCTGCACTCTTGATATCTTTGTAACCATATGCTCTGTATTATGTTAGGTATTCAGAAACTGCCGCCGCTGGCCATCGCGACGGGCTCCTTAACCCGCGTCAGGGAGAACGTGAAAGTTGGCACGGAACAAGCAATGAGCGGAATTGGATGGGTCGGTCGAGCAGGCGATCCGGAAGCCCCGGCGAGCAGCTCGGCCCGAAGGTGGTCGATCGAACGGCAGGCTCGGCCTGAATCCACGGTCGATGGAAGTGAGAGAGAATCCGGCGGATCCGGGGCCGCTTCGTCTTGATCGCCTTACCGCCCCCCCGCTATGATGCCGGCTGCCGGAGGCAGGGAAGTTTCGTCGGCGCAATCCGTTGGAGGCCCCAAAACGAATGTTGGACGATAGATCGATTGCGTACACCCGCCCCGAGAGCCCTATCGTCCCGTCGAGGTTGGATTTCCTCGGGACGCCTCTGGATCCGGTGACGATGGAGGAGGCGGTCGACCTGATCGATGAGGCGATCCGGTCCCGACGGCTCATGCGGCACGTCGCCATGAACGCCGCCAAGCTGGTCGCGACCCGGCGGGATTCCTTGCTCGACTGGTCGGTGCAAACCGCCGGACTCGTCACCGCGGATGGACAGTCGATCGTGTGGGCCGCGCGTTTGCTCGGCCAGCCGGTGCCGGAGCGGGTCACCGGAATCGATTTGATGGGAGCCGTTCTTTCGCTGGCCGAGCGTCGAGGCTACCGCGTGTTCTCCCTGGGCGCGCAGCAGGATGTCGTGGACGACGCCCTCGCCGCGTTGCGCCATCGGCATCCCAATCTGAACCTGGTCGGAGCGATCCACGGATATTTCGCTCCCGAAGAAGAGCCGAGCGTCGTGCAGGCGATCGCCGATGCGGATCCCGACATCCTGCTCGTGGCTCTCGGCACCCCCCACAAGGAGCTCTTCCTCGCCGCGCATCAACAGGCGCTCGGCATCCCTTTCTGCATGGGAATCGGTGGCAGTCTCGATGTCGTGGCAGGTCGCGTCCGGCGCGCCCCTCGTCCCATGCAGCGGCTGGGGTTGGAGTGGTTGTTCCGGCTCGTGCAGGAGCCGCGCCGTTTGTGGCGCCGGTACATCGTCTCCAACTCGAACTTCGTGTGGATGGTGGCGATGGAGCGGATGCGCCCACGCCTCAACGGAGCGCGCAAGTCCCGGCCCGAAATCGACACCGATCCCGCCCGAAGTTAGTTTCCTCCGCGGCACCATCCACAGAAGCTCTTCTCGGTCCCAGGGACGAGTGAGCTCTCGGACTGGTGCATAATGCCGCACGTCCGCGCCCCGCTTCGATCCTCCTTCTCCGTTTGAACGCTTCCCGCAATGTCTCGTCCTTACCAGCGTCGGATCTGCAGGCGCGCCGTTCGCCCGGTCGGGAGCTCGGTGCAACGAACCGGCAGGTCAGGGTGCGGGAGCCGGCTCGCGCGAACTCGAACTCTTTCGGGGAGGCATCGATGCGTCGAGACGCTTCGGCAACTGCGGCTTTCGTTTCCGCGCGGACCGGCATCCTGGCGCTCGCGCTCTGGGGCAGCCGCGCTCTCGCCACGTACGCAGGATTCGAGCCCACGGGCCTGGAGCTGGGCGGCTCCAACTCCCGTTCCGGCGAAGAGTGCTCCATCCGCGCCTGCCCGGTGCCGGCGGGCGCGTCGGTCCGTCTGGATGGGCGCCTGGACGATCCGATCTGGCTGCATGCCGAGCCGATCGGAGCGTTCGCGCAGTGGAATCCCGATCGGGGCGCCAATCCTTCCGAGCCCACCATCTTCAAGGTCGCCTACGACGAGGACGCCGTCTACTTCGCCATCGCCTGTCTCGACTCTGAACCGGAGTCGATGGTCGGCAACCTCGCGCGTCGCGACCGCGACAGCCGCTCCGACTACGTGTCGATCTATCTCGATCCCTACAACGACAAGACCACCGGCTACAACTTCCAGGTCAACTTGCTCGGCGTGCAGATGGACTCCTATCTCTTCGACGACGGCAACGGGCAGGACGCAGATTGGGACGCGGTATGGGCGGCCGAGACCTCGCGGGACGAGGAAGGTTGGTATGCGGAGATCGCCGTGCCCCTCTCCTCGATCCGGTATCGGCAAGACACCTCCAACTGGGGAATCCACGTCCGCAGGTTCATGCAGGAGCGCGGCGAGGTGACGGCATGGCCGGTTTGGGATCGCGAGCAGTCCGGGCTCGTGAGCCGCTTCGGGAGGCTGGACGGGATCGACGATGTGCCCGCTCCGCGCCAGTTGGAGATCTTCCCATATGCGGTCGCCAGCTATCGCGACCCCGCCGCGGTGGGGGACGAGGAACGCACCGACGTCCAGAATTTCGGAGCTGACCTGGAATATGGAGTGACCGCGGATCTCACACTCAACGCGACCATCCAGCCCGACTTCGGTCAGGTGGAGGCGGATCCCGCGGTGCTCAATCTCTCTCCCTTCGAGACGCAGTTCGCGGAGAAACGCCCGTTCTTCATCGAAGGCGGCCGATACTTCGGCATCCGGAACTTCGACCTGTTCTACTCGCGCCGCATCGGGACGGGCGGACCGACCAGCCGCATCCGCGCCGCAGGCAAGCTCACCGGGAAGACCTCGAACGCGTTCACGATCGGCGCGCTCTACGCCGTCACGGACGAGACTCTGCCCGGAAAGACCCACAACCTTTTCCGCTCCGGGAGCCAGGTGAACCACTACCTGGTGGGGCGTTTCGGAAAGGAGTTCGCGAACGGCAACCGCTCCCTGACCTTCCTGCAAACCGCCTCGATGAAGACCGGCGCGCGCGCCGAGTTCGGGGATCGAGCTTCCCGCGAGGCGTACACCTCGGGATTCGATTTCCTGCTCGCGTTCGCGGACCGGAAGTATCGCATCGACGGCTCCTTCATCGGCTCGGTGGTCGATCCCGAACCGATCCCCGGTCTCTCCTCGGCGTCCAGCGCACGCACCTACGGAACCGGCGGTGAAGTCGATTTCTCCAAGCGGAGCGGAACCATCCAGGGCGGCACCTGGGGACGCTGGGAGAGCGATCGCCTCGACATCAACGACGTCGGGTTCCTGAGCAGCGCGGACGAGATGAACGGAGGCGCGTGGCTCACCTACATTCTGAGTCCGAAAGGGGAAAGCAAGCTCATCAACTCAGGCAACGTCAACTTGAACCTCTTCAAGAGTTGGCTCTATGCAGCGCGCAGCGGCACCGACATCCATTCGGGAGACCGCGCCTGGGGCTACGGGCGCGGCCATCGCCAGAGCGGCAACGCGAACGTCAATGGCTGGGTGCAGCTGCGCAACTATTGGGAGCTCGGCGGCGGAGCCGACTACTACCCCGAAGGCACACAACGATTCGAGACGCGAACCACCTATCTGGCCGAGGTGGAAGACGAGCAGGGTGCAACGCGATCGGAGCGGCGCGCCATTCCGGGCGGCGGCCCGCTGATCGACGAACCGACCACTTACGGCGGGTGGTGGAACGTCCATTCGGACACCCGCAAGCCGCTCACCTCCTTCCTCGAGGGATCGCATTATCTCGATGTGGCCGACAACGCCTCTCACCGCTTCGCGACCGGACTGACCTGGACGCAAAGCCCCGCCATCAACCATCGAGTCTCCGCGTCGTACAACTATCGGCTCGACGACACGCAGCACCTGGAGAACTACGAGGCCTCGCAGGGAGGCGTCGGCGGGATCAGCTACGTCTTCGGAGAGATCCGGCAGAAGACGGTCGACGTCACGCTGCGGACCAACGTGCTCTTCACGCGCGACCAATCGCTGGAGCTCTACCTGCAGCCGTTCCTCTCCATCGGCGACTACTCCAGGCCGAGGCGGCTCGCGCAGGCGGACACGTACCGGCTGGAGCCGTTCGCTGCGGAGGAATTCCGAGTCGAGGACTTCGACTTCCGGTTCGCCTCGGTCAATCTGAACATGGTGTACCGCTGGCAGTATCGACCGGGGAGCACGCTGTACCTGGTATGGACGCAGGCGCGCTCCGAGTATGAAGAGCGCAGATTCCGCGGCCCCGTCGGCGCGTTCGACAACGGGCTCGGCACGAGCGCGCTTTTCGGGACGGAGCCGGAGAACGTCTTCCTGGTCAAGCTGACCTACTGGCTCCCGATCTGACGACACCCCCTCCGGGTACGCGAACCGGACGGCGCCGTATTCACCGCGCGTGAATCCGGGTGGTCGGCCGACAAACCGCTCGTGATTCCTTCCCTCCGTGCCACTAAGATGGTCCGGTGTCGTTCGCCGATCGGCCTCGACGGTTGCGGGAGGGACGAGTGATCCGCCTGAAACGATTCGCGCAGGACATCCGAGAGGGAAACGTCGAATCGATCCTGACTCGGTACAGCGACATCATCCTCGCGTTCTTCATCACCAGCATCGTCGGGATGATGCTGGTCCCGCTTCCGACGCCGCTGCTCGACCTCTTGCTCACCACCAACATCTTTGCCGCGACCACCATCCTGTTCGTTTCGCTCTACATCCAGGATGCGACCAAGATCGCCTCGTTCCCCACCATCCTGCTGATCACCACGCTCTTCCGGCTCGGGCTCAACGTCTCGAGCACCCGGCTCATCCTGCTGCAGGCGGACGCCGGAGAAGTGATTCGCGCCTTCGGATCATTCGTCGCGGGCGGCAATCTCGTGGTGGGCCTGGTCATCTTCCTCATCCTCACGGTCATTCAGTTCGTGGTGATCACCAAGGGAGCGGAGCGCGTCGCCGAGGTAGCGGCTCGCTTTACCCTCGATGCGCTTCCGGGAAAGCAGATGTCGATCGACGCCGACTTCCGCGCCGGGCTCTTCGACATCCACGAGGCGCGCCACCGCCGGAGCGAGCTGCAACGCGAATCCCAGCTCTACGGAGCGATGGATGGAGCGATGAAGTTCGTCAAGGGAGACGCCATCGCCGGAATCATCATCACCGTGATCAACTTGATCGGTGGTTTCGCGATCGGAGTGCTGCAGCGCGGGATGGATCCGACCCAGGCTGTGCACACCTATTCGCTGCTCACGATCGGAGACGGACTGGTGAGCCAGATTCCGGCGCTCCTCATCTCGGTCGCCGCGGGCATCGTCGTCACGCGCGTGGCCTCCGAGGAGAAGGAAAGCCATCTCGGAAAGGACATCGGCGCACAAATCCTGGCTCAGCCCAAAGCGCTCGGAATCGTTTCGGTGCTCCTCCTCACGCTCGCGATCGTGCCGGGGCTTCCGACGCTTCCCTTCCTCGTTCTCGGCGCCGCGGCGGGCGGGATCTCGTACGCATTGGTCCGCACCCGCAAGAGACAGCAGGAGACCGAGGATCGATCGGCACGAGAAGCGCAGCGATCCCGTGCACAGCTGGGCCCCGCAGTGCCGATCCTCGTGCAGCTGAGCCCGGACCTGGCGGGGCGCCTGGAGGTGAGCGGAGAGCGAGACCGACTGACACGTCTCCTCCGGGAGCTGCCTGCGTCGCTCTATTCCGAAAGCGGTGTGCTCGTCCCGGAGATCGTCGTACGAGCGTACGATGCGCTCCTCTCCGCAGGGGAAGAACGCGATGTAGCCGCCGACTCCTTCGCCGTTCTCCTCGGGGAGATTCCAGTCCATCGTGGAACGGTTCCGCGGCCGATCCAGGGCGCGCGTGAGGAGGAGACGACCGAACCCCGCTCCAGCAGGATCCCGGAGCGGGATGCGCCCGCATATCTCGCCTCCCGACTCCGCGAGGTGCTGCGCCGGTACCTGCAGGAGTTCGTGGGCTTGCAGGAAGTCCGCACTCTGCTCGATCGTCTCTCCATGACCCATCCGGCTCTCGTCGCGGAAGTCGTGCCCAAGCAGGTGGAGCTTTCCCAGCTCGCCGAGGTTTTACAGCGTCTCGTGCGCGAGAGGGTGTCGATCCGGGACTCGAGGAGCGTTCTCGAAGCGGTGGCGGAAACGGCGCGGGCGGAGAACGATCCGTTCGAGCTGACCGAGCTGGTGCGAGCCAGGCTGGCGCGGCAGATCTGCTCTCGCTTCGCGCGCGAGGATGGGAAGCTCCTGGTCCACACCGTCGATGCCGAGATCCAGCAGGCGATCCGGGAGTCGATCCGGCGTGGTCCCGCGGGGCCCTATCTCGGCTTACCGCCCGATCTTCGAGAGGAGATCCTCGACGCGACGCGGCGCGCCTTGCGCGGCACGACCCAGCCGGCGCCACCCGTGCTCCTCGTCGAGCCGGAAGTGCGGCCTCACCTGAGGAAGCTGCTGGAGGAGGAGCTCCCGGAAGTCGCGATCCTGTCGATGCGCGAGCTCACTCCCGAGCTGGTCTTGCAACCGATCGGCCACGTCACGGTGATCGGAGATCCGATCCCGCTCGGGCGATGACTTCACGCGGCGCGGTTCGTCCCGCGCACCTGATCAGCTTGCTTTGGAGAGCGGGGCCGGCCCGAGAAGACGTTCCATGAGGGCACGGACCTGCCGGCGATCGAACGGTTTCGGCAGGAAACCGTCGCAGCCGGCGGCGAGCGCGATCTCTTCGTAGGAAGGCGTGGCGCTCATCGCAATCAGAGGGCCCGCGAATCCACGATCGCGGAATCGGCGAGCAGCCTCCACTCCATCGATCTTCGGCATCTGCAGATCGAGGAGCACGAGCTGGCACGACCCGCCCATCGCGTCGTACGCGTCGAGACCCTCGATCGCGCCGGAAGCTTCCTCTACCTCGAATCCCAGATTCCGAAGCAGGCGTGAGGCAAGCTTGCGGACGACGGGCGCGTCATCGACGACCAGGGCGCGCCCCGACCATCGCGCCTCGTTCTCCGAGCGGGAGTCGAATCGGCTCGATGCGGATTCGCCTGCCAACGGGCCCGCTTCTTCCCAATTCGCTTCGTTGGGGCGGAGCGGCATCTTCACGTGGAACGTGGTGCCGCGGCCCAGCGCGCTCGTCACGCCGATCTCGCCGCCCAGCAATGCGACCAGCTCGCGCGTGATGCTGAGTCCGAGGCCGGTGCCCCCGTGCGTGCGGGAGATGGAAGAGTCGGCCTGGACGAACGGTTCGAAGATCCGTTCCAGGCGCCGCGCGGACATCCCGATCCCCGTGTCGGTGATCGCCAGGGCGAGTCGTGGTTCGCCTCCGCCGGAGGATTCGTCCAGTCCGATGGAAAGCACGATCGATCCCCTCGAGGTGAACTTGCACGCATTCCCGAGGAGATTGATCAGGATCTGCCGCACGCGCACCCCGTCGGTCACGATGGCGTCCGGGACGGAACCATTCTTCTCGATCCGGAAGTCCACTCCCTTCGCTTCGATCAGGGGGCGCATCTGCAGATCGACGTCGGTGACCAGGCGCGCGAGATCGACCAGCTCGTAATTGACCTCCAGCGCTCCCGCCTCCGACTTCGAAAGATCGAGGATGTCATTGATGAGCGACAGCAGATGGCGCCCGCCCGCCGCGATCGCCTGCAATGCGCTCGTCTTCTCCTCGTCGGTAAGCCGATCTTCGACCAGGCTCTCGGTGCACCCGAGGATGGCGGTCAAGGGCGTACGGAGCTCGTGGGTTACGTTGGCGAGGAAGGATGCCTTGGCGCGGGCTCCCTGCTCCGCCAGGACGAGCAGGTCCTCGAGATGTCGTTTCTGGTCGAGCAGGAGCGTCTCGGCGACACGGCGTCCTCGCTCCGCCTCGGCGTGATGTAGGGCTCGGCGAATCGAGGACGGGCCCAGCGAGGACTTGGGGAGATAGTCGTCGGCGCCGGCGCGCATGCAGGCTGCCGCGATCGCTTCGTCCCCCTGTCCGGTGACCATGATCATGGGGCGCAAATCGCCGGTTCGCCGCCGTTCCTGCACGAGCTCGAGACCGCTGCGGCCATCGATTTCCAGATCGACGAAGAGGGCTTCGATCTCGTCGGAGTTGAGCAACGCTTCCCGCGCGGAGTCGAGCGACCGGGCGTGATGGAAGTGGAAGTCGACCGGGAGGACGCGGCGGAGACTTCGACGCAGATTCTCGGCGTCGAAGTCTTCATCCTCGACGCATAGAACGGCGTGGATTTCCGGTTCCGCCATGAAACGACCTCGTATCGTGGAGACTTGCCGCCCGCGCGCCAGGCGGTGTCGCTCCCAGGATCGGTGCTCCGGCAGCGAAGATTGAGCGCAATTTACAAAGCCAATGGTCTTTGCCGACTCGACCTCCTCCCGGCGACACGGCTGCGGCGGGAAACGACCGAACCGGTAGGAAAAAAAGGCCGGATCCATCGAAAGTACGGAAGGGGCGGCGAACCACCGAGCCCGCAGCTTTCCCCGGAGATCGCATCCTTGCCGCAGCAGAGCCGCGAACTGCGCGGTCGGACGTTATCGACTCATCGGAGCTCGGTCGCGAGCCGATCCAAGGAAGTGGAGAATGACCCGCGATGACCACTCGACCTGAAATCGGTTCGTCCGCCTCGCCCCAGAGCGCGTCACTCGATCAGATGACGTCGTGGGTCGACGCCGCGCCGAACGCGCAGTTGATGATCGACCGGGAGGGAATCGTGCGGAGCTTCAACCCGCACGCGGTGACTCTCTTCGGATATTCCGGCGAAGAGATGGTGGGACGGCGCTTCGACGAGCTGCTCCTTCCCGAGATGCGCGCCGCACACGCGGACCACTGCCGCGCCTATTTCTCCCAGCCCCGCCAGCGGCTCATGGGTTCGGGAGGAACGTTCCTCGGCCAGCGCAAGGATGGCACGCGGCTGGAGCTGCAGATCGGTTTGAGCTACCTCGAATCGGAAGAAGGCACGATCGCGATCGCTTCCATCATCGACGTCACCCAGCAGAAGCGCGCGGAGAGAGAAGCGCAGCAGCTCACCGCGGACCTGGTCCGAACCAACGAGGAACTCAACGACTTCACGTACATCGTCTCGCACGACCTTCGCGAGCCGTTGCGCGGAATCCGCAGCTATGCGCAGTTCCTGGTCGAGGACTACGGCTCCCAACTGGGCGACGATGCGCGGGAGAAGTTCGCCAATCTCATCCGCCTCGCCGACCGCCTGGATCAACTGGTCTTGAAGCTGCTGGACTACTCGCGCCACGGCCGGGCCGAGCTCGATCTCAAGCAAGTGGACCTGAACGAGGTGCTGGACGACGCGATGCTCGACCTGTCGACCTCGATCCAGGAGTCGGGTGCCGAGATCCGCATCCCCCGGCCGCTGCCGGCCGTACGCGGAGACCGCGCCATGCTCATCGAGCTCTACGCGAACCTGATCGGGAACGCGCTCAAGTATTCCGACAAGCCGAAGCGTTGGGTCGAGGTCGGATTCACCACTTCCTCCGCGCCGCGAGCCAAATCCCCGACGGGCGATGCCGAGGCGCACCACGGTTCGCTATCCGAGGGCGCCGCGCGCACCGTCTACTACGTGAAGGACAACGGAATCGGCATTCCCCAGGAGCATTGGAACGCGGTCTTTCGCGTGTTTCGCAGGCTGCATCCACGCGACGCCTACGGAGGCGGATCGGGCGCGGGGCTCACCATCGCGAAGAAGATCGTGGAACGGCATCGCGGAGCGATCTGGCTGGATTCGACCGTCGGCGAGGGTTCGACCTTCTACTTCACCCTGGCCACCGACGAACGGGAAGCGAAAGCCCACGCAGCAAAGACTTGATCCGATCGATCATCCGCGGAGCAGCACGATCCCCCAGATCGCCACGGTGAGCAGCGCCAGAGCGCTCACGATCAACACCAGGACGAGGAGCAGATTGTCCCGCGCTTGATCGAGCAACCCTCCCCTGCGAGGAGGATGCGACGGGACCGAGCTCGACGGCGGCACGAATCGATCGGCTCTCCCCGTGGGAGGCTGCGCCAACGGGTCGGCTGCTCCAGTCGCCGACCGGTCGGCCGTTCCTGTCGAGGTCGACCCGGCCCGGTCGGCCGTTCCTGTCGAGGTCGACCCGGCCCGGTCGGCCGCGCCGATGGGAGACGTGGCGGATCCTTCCGCCGCTCGATCGGCCGTTCTGTCCTGAGCAAGCGCTCCTGAGGCGGGGACGTCCGCGCCCGGCCCCGGAGGTCCGCTTGCGCCCGCCCCGCGCGCCGACGAGGAACGCACCGGCCCCGAAGGCTCCGTCGTGCTCCCCTCGGCCGCAAAGACCAGGAGCGGACGATCCGGATCCTCTTCCGGCACCGCCACGGTGATCCGATCCCCATCGGCCAGAGCGCGGCGTTCTTCCACCTTGATTCCATTGACGTAGACGCCGTTGCGGCTGGCGTCGTAGAGGAACACTCCCGCCCAGTTCCGTTCCACACGCGCGTGCACCGCCGAAATCACGCGGTGCGGATCGGGGAGCTGCACGTCGCATTCGCTTCCTCGTCCGATCGCGAGCGAGGCGCCTTCCTGATGGAGCTCGTGCGCGCGGACGGAGTCGTCGACGAACAGCCACAGCCGCGGCGGGGGAGGAGGAGGAGCTTCCATCTCGGACATCAAACGGCGGATCGCGTCGGGATCCGGTCGGAGTGTCGGATCGGTGAGATGGAGGATGCTGACACGGAGAACGAAGTTCGCGCACTCGATCGTGTCGCCGCTCTCGATGGGCTCCGCTTCCTCCTTGGAAACCGGGACGCCGTTCTTGAGGGTGCCGAGCCGGGAAAGGTCGCGGAGGAACCATCCTTCGGGGCGCGCTTCGATCTCGCAATGACGGCGAGAGGCGGACGCTCCCGGCAGGATCACGTCGCTCGCGCGATCGCGACCGATCTGGAGTGGGGTCTCCCGGGGTTCGAGCTCGTAGTCCTGAGACGCCTGCGTCTCGGTATCGAGCACTTCGATCCGCAATCGAGTTCCGATCACCGCGTCACTCCCGCCTGGCGGC
>CAMPIC010000009.1 GCA_946886185.1 uncultured bacterium | reverse complement strand
ACCGCCCGTGGAAGACGCCACCGCGCCGGCGCCGGTCGACACTGTGGTGATGACGGCGCGCTCTGCCTTCTCCCTGCATCTCGCGTGGATGGAGGTGGGCGACGACGGACTGGAAGGAACGGCAACGAGCTATCGTGTCGGGCTTCTGGAGGCGGAGCATGCGGCCGACGGGCTTCTCTCGGAAGAAGACTGGGCGCGGGCTGACACGAGTCGGGTCGCCACGTCGGCGCCTCGCGGCGCTGGCAACGAGATGGAGGCGATCGTTCCCGGCCTGCAGCCGGAAGGGCAGTACGCGATCGCAGTGCGCGCAGTCGACGAGAACGGATTGCGTTCGCCACTTTCCGCGACTCCGCGCACGATCCGGCTGCCGGTCGCTCCGGACACGCTGCCGCCCGTCTCGATCGTCGATCTCGACTACGAGCTGATCGGCTCCACCTGGATCGATCTGCTCTGGACCGCGCCTGCCGATCTTCCGGCGAAAGATCGCGCCAGCAGGTATGTCCTGGCCTATCGCCTCGACGCCCCCCTCGAAACCGAGGAACAGTGGTCGCAAGCCGTCGTCATCGGATCCGGTCTCCCGGAACCCGAGGATCCGGGCGCGCTCCACGCGTTCCGTCTGGAAGGGCTCCAGCCGAGTACCGCGTATTCCGTCGCGTTGCGCGCGGAAGATGCGGCCGGAAACATCTCCGACCTCGGCGCGCCGCTAGTCCTGACCACGCTCGCCCCGCCTTCCGATGATCCGGGAGGTGATGGTGATGGTGATGGTGATGGCGACGGCGACGGTGATGGCGACGGTGATGGTGATGGTGATGGTGACGGCGACGGAGATGGTGATGGTGATGGCGACGGTGATGGCGACGGTGACGGTGACGGTGATGGCGGCGACGACGACATCCCACCCGCGGATCTGCCTCCGTCCCCCATCCATGACCTCGCCGTGGTGGATCGCGGTCCGAACTGGGTCGACCTCGCATGGACCTCGTCCGGCGAGGACGGCGCCGGTGGCAACGCCAGTTCCTATTCCATCCGCTATCTGAGAGCCGAACCGATCCTGAACGAACAGGATTGGGAGCGCGCTCACGAGCTCGAACGGCCCGCCATGATCGACGGTGAACCGGGCGGCGTGGAAACGTTCCGCGTGGAAGGGATCAATCCCCAGAGCAGCTACGGAGTCGCGGTCCGGGCCATCGATGCGTCGGGCCAAGTCTCCCCGTTCGTTCCGGGAATCATGATCCTGGAGTACGAAGCGCCGCTTCCGGAAGCTCCGTTCGCCGTAGAGGGACTCGACCTGCTTCGCGTGGAGACGCGCTCCGCGCAGATCCGCTTCCGCCATCCGCCGCGCTCGCCAGGCGGAACCGAGATCGCGTATTACGTGATCGGGATCGCGAATCAACCGATCACCGAGGCGAACTGGGCTCGGATCGGGAAGTTCGATCGGGCGCCGCAACCGGGAGCCGCGGGCCTGGAAACATCCTGGGAGATTACTCCGCTGTTCCCCGGCACGCGCTATCACGTGGTGATCCGAACGCGCGACACGGCCGGCACATGGTCGGCCCTCTCCAGCGATCTGGAGTTCACCACGCAGTATGAAAACCTCGCCCCTCCAGAACCTCCCTCTTCGGTGGCGGCGGTCTGGCTCGATGAGGAGACACTCGCGCTGACGTGGGCGGCCCCCACCGATGCGCGCGTCGCCGGCTATCGCATCTACCGAGAAGGCGTGGATCCGGGGTGGCTCCTGCTCGAGGAAGTCCCGCTCGAACAGAACGACCTCGAGATCCAAAATCCGGACCCGCGTCTCATGCAACGGTTCGCGGTCACATCGGTGCTCGCGGACGGCACCGAGAGCGCGCTCGTTCCATCGCAGTCGGCGTTTGCAGAGACGTGGGAGGTGAGCGGTCCGTTTCCGCATCCGGTCGGCGAGTCGTGCCGATTCGATGTGACCGTCCCGTGGGACATGGAGGGTTCCGCTTCATTGTCCGCGGAGATCTTCGATGTCACCGGTCGCCGGATCCGGGCGCTCGAGAAACAGTCGATCGGAGCCGGACAAATGGCGAGCTGGACATGGGATCGTCGCGATCGCGACGGCCAGCGAGTGGGACCGGGGTACTACTTCTTGAGGATCACGGGAGCCGGCAGGGAGTCGCAGCAGACGGTCTACGTGCGTCCTTGAAGCTCCGGCTGACGACGGAAAATGATCACATCGGCACGTTGGTGATTCCATCGGCGCGATGGGTGATCACATCGGCCGGTGGATGATTACATCGGCGCGGCGTCTACGGCCCACCCCATCAGTGCGGTCGTGGACGCCGCGATTCTTTTCAGCTCGGGAGGTTAGCGCAGCAGAACGACCCGCATCGGCTCGGAGCGCGCTCTCTTCGGCTCCGGCGAGAGCAGCCGCAGCCAGTAGGTTCCGCTCGCGACAGGATGGCCGTGACGGTCGCTCCCGTCCCATACGAGCATCGGCTGTCCCGGTTCGTCCAGCGTCGTCACGCTCCGTCCGAGGAGATCGTAAATCTCGATTCGCTCCCCGTCGGCCAACGGCTGCGCCAGTCCCAGAGTCAGCTCCGCGTGGAACGGCACGGGCCGCGGATGACACCAGGGCGGTTCGAGCGTCACGGCCGGCTCGGATGCCGGGCCGGGAACCGCCGCGACCGCAGGATCGAACACGATGATGCGCCACGAGCCAGCGCATTCCGTCTCGTGATTTCCGAGGTCGATGGCCGTCACTCTCCATTGGTGCGTGCCCAGCTCCTGGAACTCGGCCACCAGCGTCGTGTCGGAGGTCACGAGCGAAACGAGGGGCGTGGAAGCGTCCAGCTCCCTCACTTCGAATCGGTAGGACACCCGATCCCCCTCCTCCACATCGTCCGCGTGCGACCAGGTGAAGGTGAGCGGCAAGGTTGCGTTCACCGTGTCGCCGACGCCCGGCGCGACCAGGTTGAACGTGTCGGGAGGCGCCTGGAACAGCGCGCGGAAGTAGGTCTCGGATTGATTGATCCGATCGTGCACCATGGTGCGAATCGACTGGGACGGCCAGTTCCCCCGGCGTTCCGCGAAGATGCGCAGGGAGTCCGCCCAGTCGATGAAATACGCCGCCTTGTTCGTGCGCCGAATCGGCTCACCCGCGATCTCGACGTAGACCGGACTGGTATGCGCGAACAGATTGTGATTGTTGACGAACCGGCTGGTGGTCGTTCCGGTGACGCGGAGCGCGATCCAGGAGCTCTTCTCGAGCGTGATGAAGTGATTGCCGGTCACGCTCTGGATCACTCCACCTTTTGATAGTGGGATCTCGCGCGCGACTTCCCCGTTCACGATGATCTCGACTTTGTCCGCGTCGATCGTCGACTGGATCTTGTAATGGATCGCAACGGCGGAATCGGCGTGGGCGAGCTGCACGGTGGATCCGGCGTCCAGCCCCTGAACCGTGAACTCCGGGATGAGCGGAAAATTCGTGACGAAGGTACGCCCGGCGCGCAGGCCCTCCACCCAATCGCCCGAAGTCAACGTGTCGCACTTCACGTACACTCGGTAGCTTCCGAACGGGCGGTGCCAGTAGTGATTCACCATCGCATCGGTCCCGGCCGATGCGGGCACCCGGATGCCGCTGTTCAACAGTCCGTACCAGTCGTCGAGCTGGATTTCCCCTTCGTTTCCGAAGGATGCGATGTCATAGGCGTCGAGATTCCCGCTCGTCGCGAGGATCGGCGCTTCACGGCCGAGTCCCCATGCCGGCCAGCCTTGCTCGTCGAAGAAGCCGGCTCCGTTTCTGGGATGGCAGAGCACCATGGCCTGATCCCAGGTAGGACCCCAGTTCTCCCGTAAGTTGGAGAGCAGGGGGTAGACAGGGAGCGGCGGCGAACAGCAGTTGGACCCGATGAATTGCCGGAGTCCGAGCAGCGAAACGTGTCCGCAAGTCTGGTTTCGATATTCCGTGCTGTAGTAGATCACGTGCTCGGGAGTGCTGACGGCATGCGGCCCGCCCGAGAACTCGTGCAGCCCGTCGAGCATCCACGTCATCGACACACCCTCGGCCTTGGCGACGCGGAGCACGTCTTCCGGACTCACGTCATAATCGGAGGGAGGGTGATCCGAATGCGCATGCACATCGCCGCCGTACCAACCCGCGGCCTGCATGTTCAAATAGCGCCGCACGATCACGGTGAGAGTCGTGTCGCTCTGCACGTTGGGAGTGATCACGACCGGCCTGTACTCGAAACCGCGCCCCGCGTAGAATTGGGCCACGCCAGGCGCAATTGTCATCGTCGCGGTGCTTCCGGGGTAGAAATGTCCGCGCATCCAGGGATCGCGGTGGCTGAGAAGATTCCCATCAGGACCACCGGGATAGTGCGCTCCCGCGGCGTCAAACGCGTGTACCCGGGCGTCGAGAGGCGCTCCCGTCTGGTCTTTGATGTTCAATTGGACCTGATAGGCGCGAGCCTGCGATCCCGATAGCAGAGCCATCAAACAGACTACGAGCACCCACGCCACGGCATGCCGCCGTGCGACACGCGGTTCGGCGCAACCGTGCCGGGATATGAAGGAAGGGTTCGCTGCCACCACTCGAAATGCCTCCTCGCTCGTGGTTCCGAGCGTACGGTCCAGCAGGCACTCAAGAACGTCGTGGACGAATTATAGCGAAGGAGGAGGGGACTCTGTCGTGTGGTATTGTGCAACACATTACGGCACGCCCGCGTCCGAACCATCGGCTCGCGGTATGCAACGAGCGCCACAAATCCGGGCGGCATCCAGGTTCCACCTGCTGGCTGTGTAGGTGTCCAAACTCAGGTAAATCTACTGAAAGAAAAATCTGCCAAACGAAAAAGCGGCTCCGGGGAGCCGCCTTCTCTCTTCACCCATGGGTGAGCCGAATCGTCAGGCCGCTTGGCGTCGTCTCCGGATGACACCCGCGAGTCCGAGTCCGCCTCCGAAGAGGAGCAGGCTCGCCGGCTCAGGAACCGGGTTCGTGGGAGCGAAGTCGAGTTCGACGGCGTCATTGCCGCAGCCCATGGTCCAGTGCAGCGAGTAGCTGCTGGCCGGGCCTCCCAGATCGTCGAGATCGATGATGGATTCGATCGCGTAGCGTCCCTGCCAGGAGCCGTAGCTGAACTGCGTGTTCTTGCTGGTGGTCCAGCTGGTGACGCGCAGCGGATCGCTCACTCCACCCCAGTCCTGACCTCCCCCGGCATCGGGATCCTGCCACGAGAGGTTGCCGGAGCGCAGCTTTCCGCTTTGGCTGACGTCGACGGCGTAGTCATACCCGTGCTGATTCGCCCGATCGCTCCCCACGTCGATCGCAAGATCGCCCGGGGCATAGAAATGGCCGTTGTCCGAACGACCGGTGATCGGGAATCCGGTGATCACTGCCACGTAGAGAAACTGTCCGTCGGTCGCCATGTAGGCCGCTTCGGCGTCGTACTGATCGCCGCCCCACCCTGGATCGAGGAACCCACCGTTCCCTCCGGTCCAGTCCTCCACCACGTATGCCAGACCCGCGTCCGGCGCGGCGGAGTTCGTTGCCCAGCTGCCGTAGCTCACACCCCAACTGTCCAGAAACAGCGAGGCCTGAGCAGGTGCGGCAACGGCGGCAGCGAACCCCGCGAGCGCGAGCGCTCGCACGCTGAGCTCAATTCGCTTCATGGATTCATGCTCCTTTTCCGTCGAGATCCATCGATCTCTCTGCTCCACAGGTGACAGTGTCAACGATAGTGGAAGATTGTCCTATGTCTCAAGTTTTTTCCTCTAAACACCACATTCCATCGGGAAGCCTAATCTTCTCTGCTTTTGGGGAGGTGGCGTCCTTCTTATCCAAAGTCGATGGCAAATGGTTGCGGGACTTTTTTAGGTGCATCCCCCTATGTGAGGGATATCCGAAGCCGTTCGAGCCGCGGCGGTGGTTGAGAATGGCGGAGCCGGGGCCTAGAATCGGCTCGTCAGAGCCGCTTTGCTGGATCATCCCCGGTAACTGGGACCGGCCGATGGCTTATGCCCACAAAGGAGCCTCCCGATGAACGTCTCCGTGAAGAAGCCCCTCAACCAATCGGTGACCGACTACCGGGGCGACGATGCGGAGTGGAAGTCGTTTCGCGCCGCCCTCGAGAAGATCCCGCGGGATATGGAAGTCCCGATGATCATCGGCGGAGAAGAAATCCATTCGGGCCAGAAGGAAGAGTGCGTCGATCCCTCGACCGGCAAGCCGTTCTGCACGCTCCAGCTCGCCACGACCGAACATTCCGGGAGTGCGATCCAGGCGGCGCTTGACGCCAAGCCCGGGTGGGCAGGCCTCCCCATGGAGTCTCGCCTCCAGAAGTTCCGCGACCTAGCCTGGATCCTTCACGAACGCCGCCATGAGATCTGCGCCGTGACCGCGCACGAATGCGGCTACATCGCCAACGAAACGGCGGGCGGCTGGGCCGAGATGATGGACTTCATCCGATTCAATCCCTACTACTACCTGGAGCTCTGCCGCACCACCTTGGGAGACGGGATCGACGAGACCAACTCCCTGAATCTCCGGCCGCTCAAGGGCTTCACCACCGCCATCACTCCGTTCAACTTCCCGATCGCGATCGGTTACAACCTGCCGACGGTGATGGCCCTCTGCGGCAATACGGTCGTCTGGAAGCCCTCGAGCGACGCTCCCATGACCTCCTGGATGTTGATGAAGGCGATCCAGGACGCCGGCTTCCCGCCAGGCGTGATCAACATGATCACCGGTCATGCGAAGATGATGGAGCCCGTCCTCGCGCACGACCACCTCACCGCGATCAACTTTACCGGCAGCTACGACACCGCCCGCAAGATCTCGAGCGTCTTGTTCGCGAGCGAGCGGGCGCGCCCGCACTTCCCGCGTCTCGTCGCGGAGACCGGCGGCAAGGACTTCATGGTGATCGATCGCGAGTGCGACGTATGGGACGTCGCCTCCTGCATCGTCGCGGGAGCGTTCGGCCGGAGCGGCCAGAAGTGTTCCGCCAACAGCTTGGTGCTGCCCGACAAGCGGATCTGGCCCGACCTCAAGGCCGCGATCCTGGAGCGGATGAAGTCGTTCCAGACGAAGAGCCCTCTCGAACGCGATTCCGACATGGGCCCGGTAATCAATCGCAAGGCGTACGACGGCATCACCGGCTTCATCCGCCGCGGCCAGGAAGACGCGAGAGTGCGTCTCCTTCTCGGAGGCGAGTTCTCCGACGAGAAGGGTTTCTGGATTCAACCGACGTTCTTCGAGGTCGATACCGATCAGCATGAGCTGCTGAGCGTGGAGATCTTCGGACCGGTCGTGGCGTTCCGCCCGGTGGAAAACATCGATCAGGCGATCCGCATCATCGCGAGCAACACCTATCGATTGACCGGGGCGGTCTGGTCTTCTGACGAGAGCTTCCTCGCGAATTACGTTCCGATCCTGAGCGAGTACGCAGGCAACTTCTACGTGAACCGCAAGACGACCGGAGCGATCGTCGATCAGCAGCCATTCGGTGGAGACGGCGCGAGCGGGACCAACTACAAGGCGGGCGGGATCTGGTATCTACTGCAGTTCCTGAGCCAGGGAACGGTTACGCGCCGGCATGCCCGCACGTTGCCCAAAGCAGGCCCGTGGTCTTGGCTGAGTTGAGATGCGCTGCACGGCGCGGTGGGTTCTCGCGATGCACACGTCGAACGGCGCAGTGCACGATCTGATCGGCCGCCACGACAGCGTAGTTCCGGGAGAGTGATCCGGGCAGCGTCGTCTCGGACACAGCCGCACACAAGAGGTTTGGACAGGATCGCTTACAGAGCGATCAGGAAAGATCGGCTGAGGAAGGTGAGCTCTCCGCCGCGCGAGTCCCCCACTCGTCCACTGGCCATCGTTTCATCGCCCTGGGAAGCGCCCAGATGATTCCGGCCAGTGACAGGAGAGTCACGATGAGACCGCCTTCCGGACCGTAGTCTCCCCCGAAGATCAACCGTGCACCCGGGCCTCCGTCAGGCATCCCGATTTTGAAGACTCTCGGAGTCGCGAGCCCCGATACCGGGAGCGACCAGAGGCAGCCGAGACCGAAGTTCCAGCCTCCGTGCAGGCCGATCGCGCTCCAGAGATTGCCGGTCGCGAGGACGACCGCTCCGAAGAGGATCCCGATCAGGAGGGTGTTGACCGCCGCGACCGCGCCGTACTCCGGATTGAAACCGTGGAAGAGCGAGAAGAGCAGCGACGGCACGATCAGGATCCACACCAGATTGCGGCTCGTTGCCTTCCATTCGACCATGTTGCGCTGCACATAGCCCCGCAGCACCAGCTCCTCGGTCGCGGACTGCATCATGAATCCGAGAAAGAGCAGCAGCAGGACCGGCACCGCAGCCGCTCCCTGCTGGAGCACCGGTCCCGAAGTCGCGCCCGCTTCCGCGACGGGAGCGGAGTCTCCAATCGCATAGACTCCGAGGAGCAGCCCCGGGATCACCGCCATGGCGGGCGCCGCCAATCCGATCGCGATCCCGGACAAGAGGCTGCGCGCGCGGTGGTGCCGAGTGAACCCCAGACTGACGAGGTCATGGCGATCGATGCGGCGCCGAAAGAACGCGGTCCAGAGGAAAGCGATCGGCGCAACCATCACATACGAGCCGAGGAGCAGATCGGCGCGCGGCGAGTCGCGCAACCGATCGAGCTGCTCCTCCATCGTCCCGCCGCCGCCCTGAAACATCAGATACGCGGCGAGAACCGCAAAGGCGGCCAGATTCGCAAGGAGGAGCACCGTACCGCAGTAGAAGAAGATGCGGGCCAGCGGATGCCAGCGCGGATCACCCGGACGATCGTCTCGCGGCGGAGGCGTTTGTTCCTCCGGCCCCTCACTCATGGAAGGAACTTCTCGGGCGCGGACAGCTTACGCGGCAGATATTCCTCGATCACGTAGTTCAACCCCCACTTCGCGAGCGCCTGCTGTTCCGCGCGCACCCCCATCTTGAGGAGCTCGTTCATCGCCTTGGACCAGGACTTGTGCTCCTGGAAGAACGGATCGTTCTTGATCGCGTCGCGTGCGCGTTTGATGTCGACATCCTTGAGCGGATGGGTGGGCAGCTTGTACTCGACGATATCGGCGGGTGTCACTCCCAGGAACGTCGCCTGCGGCACGCAGAAGAACTGGTTGATGTGGGCGGCGTTCCCGCTTCCGACTTTGAGCGTGCGATAGATGTTGGAGATTCCGTACGGGTCGCAGTCGACGAAGGCATACACCGGAAGCTTGCGATCGTCGGCCAGCCGGCGGATGAAGCGGCGGGTCGCGCGGGTCGGCACGCCCCCCATCGAAACCAGAATGCAGTTGGCGGTCTTCCAGAACTTGTGGCTCTGCAACCTCTGGAACATACCTCCGGTCTCGATCACCAGGATGAATGACGCGCTCGTCTCGAAAGAGAGATGCTCCACGGAGCTCGGGATCGAATAGGCGCCCGAGCCGAAGCGCGTGCAGTCGATCCTCTCGACTTCTCCCGTCTCGATGTCGGGATCGAGCACGATCAGCTCTCCGGCGACGGCTCCGCCATGCTCATCGGGCACGAAGCGGAGCTGCTCGCGGCTCAACTTATCGATCGAGAACAACGCCTCGATGTCGTCCATGACCGCATCGGACTCGGTCTGCTCGTGGAACATCGCGTCGCCCCAGTTCTTCGACTGGTAATACGCATCTCGTTTGGTTGCGAAGTCGTTCGTTTCGATGAGCTCCTTCGAGAGCGCCATCATCCGCAGCGACTGCGCGAAGGTTTTCACGGTGTTGACGGAGAGCGTCCGCACCTTGCGCTGTTTGCCGATCTCCAGATAGCCGGTCTTGCGCGAATAGCTGACGTTGCCGAGGGAGCGGATGGGCATCTCGAGGACCGGCTTCCGCCGCTTGTTCACCTTGGTGTAGATGTCCCGGGCAGTGCTCCCGATCAGGAGGAGCGCTTCCTGGTCCTTCTTCTTGTTGCGCTTACGGATCTCCTCGAGCCGGGCTTTGTCCATCGTGGCCATCGATCCAACTCCTTCGAGGTCGAGATCCCCGTTACTTCGCGTCGCGCGCTTTTTCCAGGACGTCGGTCAAGGTGGTGACGGTCGTTTCGCGCTCCGGATCGGAAAGCCCCAGGATGTCCTGAAGCGCCGCACCGATGTGCGGAATGTACTTCTGAATGTATGAGCGCTTCTTGTGTTCGTCGGCGTCGCGGCGCTGCCGCCGGATATAGAGACCCAGCCGGCGGCCCGCTTCCATGAGGCCGAGCCGGATCTCCTTGATGATCTCGGGATAGTGGGCGACCGCTTCCTTCGACTCCGAAGTGAACGGCACCCAGACCGAGGCGATGTGCACCACCAGCACCATCGGACCGGTAGGGAGCGCTCCTTTCGATTGCGAGAGCTGGTACTTCTTCCAATCGATGCTCATGACCGCTTTGGTGATGGCGCAGGCTCCCTGCTGATATTGCAGCGGAACACGGTTCGCATAGCGATAGAGCGTGATGAGATCATCCGCGGGCAGACCGCCTCCGTACGAAAGACCCACTTCCACCTGGAACGGATTACCGCGATACACCGCGGGGGGCCGCGTCACCGTCGCGTGAAACGCGGCCGCCACTTCCGATTCGAGTGCGCGCAAGAGCAGCTCCTCGCCGATCGGCGAGATGCAATTGGCGGGAGGCGCCATGATCTTGACTTCGCTCAGGGCGCGATGCAGACGCTCCGCGTCAGGCCGGTGGATCGTAGAAGGGCGCGCAGACTCCTTGACCGCGGCCATCTCCAGGATCTCCGCCGCGACCTTCGCAGTGACGCGAGAAAACTCGGTCTGCAGGAACAGAGTGATCGTGCGCGCCTTGGTGTTCTGCAGCATCTCGAGGAACCGCCCCAGCTCCACCCCGTACGGATGCGGCTGAATCTCCTTCGGCTCGGGAGGAAGCTCGTCCGTCACGCGCTCGAATACTTGCAGTCCCTCGACCGGCGCATCGAGCGAAGCAATCACGCCCTGCTCATCGTCGTCGCCCGATTTCTCCGCAGACTTGTCCGGCGGGCGATAGAGGATGCGCGCGTGCGGATTCGCGATCGCGACCTGGCGCAGATATCCGTCGACGGAGTGCCTTCCCCGCTTGTACGTGCCCTGGAGAGTGATCTCGACCCGGGTACCGTGGTCATGCTCCCATTCCACTTCTTCGTCTCGCAGGATCTGCGGCTCGTTCTTGCGCGTATCCATGGCGAGCTCGAACAGATGGGCGGGTTTACGACGCCCCGTCTTTGAAATGATGCGGATCGGCTGACCCGTGGTGAGCATCCCGTACATGCCCGCGGCTGAGATGCCGATCCCCTGCTGGCCGCGGCTCTGCTTCAAAACGTGGAATTTTGACCCATAGAGCAGGCTGCCGAAGATGCGCGGGATCTGGGCGCGCAGGATCCCGGGTCCGTGGTCTTCGATCACGACCCGGAAGCGATCTTCTCCTTCGGGAATGACCTCGACCAGGATGTCGGGAAGGATGCCCGCCTCTTCGCAGGCGTCGAGCGCATTGTCCACCCCTTCCTTGATGGTGGTGAGGAGCGCCTTGGCCGGATTGTCGAAGCCGAGCAGATGCCGGTTCTTGGAGAAGAACTCGGAGACGGAGATTTCCCGCTGGCGGCTCGCCATCTCCTGCGCGGTGCGACGCGTCCGCTCGGCAGGTTTCTTGACCCGCGCCGGTGGCGCCTCCCCCTCCGAATCGTCCACTCGTTTGCGGGACTTCGAGCTGCCGCCGCGATCCGCGGCCGCGGCAGCCGGCCGGGCGGGTTTGTTTTTCGCCTCCGGTTTCGCGCGCTGAGATTTCTTTCGGGGAACTGGTTTGGGCGCCGCCGGAGCCGCGGCGAGCGGCTCGGCCGCCGATCCGAGGAACTCGAGCGCCATCTGGCTTCGCTCCTCGTTCGTCCCGTTGTCCTGCGATCGTGATGCGCCCATGCCTTCCTCTGGGAGGTTCCCTGCCCTCCCTGCATTCTCGGAGTCTGATGCCGAGCCGCGCATCCATGCGCGATCTGCGTCATTTTGGGACCATGGAACACGCGGACCAAGCTCGAAATTATTGGCCTCATGCTACGCGAACTGCATCCGCGATCTCCAAGATTCGTCGCTCGCGGCGAACGGACGAGGGTCGGGGAACCTCGATTCGCCGTGCATTCTCGAGTTTTCCATGGAACGCATCGCACACATCCCGATCCGCGGAGGGTTGCACAACCGGGCTGCGGGACCCATATGGTAGAACCGCCCGCGACGGTGATTCGACGCAACCCTCGCGATACAAGGTTCATACCGAAGCATGGTTGTTTGAATCATGTGCAGTCGGCCGTTGACACTACTGTGTCTCCTGCCATACTGCACCTGTTCGAGTACGAATCATTGACTGCATCGGTATTGATAGACTCGCGGGCCGCCAGGGGTACGACCAGCAGTCGGTACTGTCGGCGGAAGGACTTTTGGTTGGACGACCAACCAAGCCCGCCCAAACAACAGAAGGAGTCGATTAGGAAATGACAGCGCCACGAGGTTCCGCTCGCGCCGCGAAGATGTCGAAGGCTGATCGCCTGCGCCGCGAGAAGGCGATCATCGGAGATATCAAGGCTGGGCAGCTGAGCTACCGTCAGATCGCAGAGAAGTATTCCGTGTCTCTCCCGACCGTAAACAACAAGGCGCGCAAGGCGGGCATCAGCCGCGGCCGCCGCAAGGGCGCGAAGATCCTAGTCCGGGGACCTCGGCCGGGACGCACGCCAAAGAGCGGCGCGGCGCGACGGACCACGAGCTCGACGGCGCGTTCGCTGGGATCGACGTCCCTCGCGAGCTCCAACTTCCAGGAGGCGTTCCGCGCGCTCGTGCTCGAGTACTATCCGAACATCAGCCTGCGGGAGTTCGATCGCTTGACCCAGCTCGTGGAGCGCAGCGTCGTCTGACCCGGTTTCGGATTGTCGAACGTCGGTGAACGGCCCGGAACGTGATTCCCGGGCCGATTTTTTTTCGTTGCGCCTCGCGCCACGGTGCGCGGACTCGAATCTGCGCGGCCCGCTTGCGTGGCGCCGCTCCGAGTCTCTCTCCAGCAAGATTCCCGGGAGCAATCCGAGCGGGATCGGGTATACCGCCCTGCGCAGCTAGGTTGGCCCCTCGCGCAGTCTGCTACACTCCCCAAGTCTCCGCCGGAGGATTTCTCGAAGGACATGATTCAGCTGTATCCGCTCGGACGAGCTCCGCGCCAGCGTGTCGAGCTCAGGCCTGCTTTGTGCTGGCCGGCCTCGAGTTTACGAGCGTTCGGGATCTCGCTCTGCCTCGCCGTCCTCCTAGGTCCTTCCGCAATGGCGGGGCCAAATGCGGGCGGAATGCTCGTCGTCCACATCGATGAAAGCGTCATCTACTCCCAAGGGGTGAACTGCGACATCGACCTGCGAGATTGTGCTCAGGCTGTGACCAGCATGGCTCCGAATCCGGATCGGGTCGTCGTGATGTTCATTCTTGCCTCCTTCTCGTTCTCGCCGAGTGTCATGGGAGTCACATTCGGCATCCAACACAACGCCTCGATCGTTGCTTACGGTACTTGTCAGGATGTTTTCGAGCTGCAAAGCCACGGGTGGCCCGCTTCGGGAACGGGCACGGCGATGTCGCTCCTGTCGGGGCCGGAGCGGCATCGGATATTCGGGCTCTATTGGTTTGCCGCTTATGCCGAATATGGCGCGTACATAGCTGCGGCGGAGCATCCGACGCAGCCTTCCGACTTCGGCGATGAAACCATCCCTTCGGTCCTCGACCCGATCGATGGGTTCGGCTGGGCCGGGTTCGGCCTCAATGGCTACAACCCGTGCCTAGAAGGAGTGCCGATAGGGGCGTGTTGTGTGCCCAACGGAAGCTGCGTCGTCACGACCGAGTCAGCCTGCCGTGTGCAAGGCGGCGTCTATCTGGGCGACGACGAAGTCTGCGAAGCGTCTTCCTGCATGGGCCCCTGCTGCCGAGACAACGAGTGTTTCGAGGAAACGCAGAGTGAGTGCGACGCTAACGGCGGGGAATGGCTCGAACGTCCGGGCACAGCTTGCGGTCAGGTTTCATGCTTGCGGGAAAATGTCACCTGGGGGGTCTTGAAGCACCATCACCGTTACTGAGGGTTCCGGCACAACTCGGAGATCCGCAAGGCCCGCTGCCCCGGCGCGCGGTCCGCTCGAGGCGAGCACTCGAGTCGCTTCTCGCCTTCCCATTTCATGCAACGGAATCCCAGGAATACGAAAGGGCTGTCTCCAGCCAATTCGGCTTACCCTCTCCAGCTTTCCATCACGCAAAGCTTCGTAGCCTTCAATCAATACCCATCCGCATTGTACGTTATATCTGATATACTTCGCCTGTGATGACCTGGCGATGGATTCACCGCCGTCGGATTCCATCGCGGTCCGACGTGCCGGTCCCTTCCTTCAGGCGCCGATCTCAGCGGATCCGGCCGGGTCCGGTCCCGGCGCTGATCGGGTCGGTCCTGGTGGCGATGGCGATCGCAATCCCGCTCTCCCCCGGATCTCTCTCCGATCTTTGCCGCACACGCACCGATCGAGTCGTCGTCCGATTCGTGGATGGGCAGGACGAGCGCAGCGAAGACTTCCGACGAGTTCTCGACCGGCATCCGGGAGCGACGACCGCCCCGCACTTCGCGCAAACTCCGCAGGCGATCGCGTCCGCGCGCATCGCGGGTGAAGCGAGGATCGGAGCGCCGCTGCCGGACCTCAACCAGTATCGACGCGTGCTTCTTCCCCCGGCGACGGACCCTGCGGACACTCGCGCGCTCCTGCGCGAGATAAATGCGCTCGATTGCGTGTCGGTAGCATTCGCCGAGCCGATCGCGGAGCCCGCAACGCTCGAGCACGAAAGCGACATCGGATCTCCTGGAGCAGGTCAGCCGGCGGCGACAACGCCGGATTTCAAACCGCTCCAGCTCTATCTCGGAGACGCGCCGATCGGTCTCGGGATGACCCCGATCTCCTCACACACGGGCGCGCGCGGGCGGGGCGTCCGACTGATCGACATCGAGGGGGGATGGAACTGGTCGCACGAAGATCTCCCGGAACCGTTTTACCGATTCGGTCCGGCGATCGAGGGATGGGAGAACCACGGCACCGCGGTTTTGGGTGAGCTGGTCGGCAAAGCGAATGGACGCGGCGTCGAAGGGATCGTGCCGGATCTCGAGGTGGGAACCATCTCGTTCAGTGAGATCGGCATTGCCGCCGCGATCGATCTCGCCAGCTCCGTGCTCGACGTCGGCGACATCATCTTGATCGAGCTGCATGCGCCCGGACCGAATGCGCCCAACGGAGGCGGACAGTTCGGTTTCCTTCCGATGGAGTATTGGCAGGACGTGTTCGATGCGATCCAGATCGCGACCGCGAACGGAAGAATCGTCGTCGAGGCCGCGGGCAACGGACAGCAAGACCTGGACGACCCGATGTACGCCGGGCTCTTCGACCGCAACTTACGCGATTCCGGCGCAGTCATGGTTGCCGCGGGCAAACCGCTCGATCTGACGGCGGAATGGTTCACCAACCATGGATCGCGCATCGACGTGCACGGATGGGGAACTTCGATCACCACCGCGGGCTACGGCACGCTTCACGACGCCGGCCGCAACGCGTGGTACACGACCGGATTCGGCGGCACTTCGGGCGCCAGCCCCATGGTCTGCGGAGCGATCGCTTCGCTGCAGGGAATGTGTCTCGCGAACTACGGAGTCTCCCTCGATCGCGATCTGGCGGTCGAAATCCTGACCGCAACGGGGAGCCCCGCGCAGGGAACGAAGCAGATCGGTCCGCGCCCGGATCTGGTTCAGGCTCGGCAGAGATTGATGCAAGGCGTGGGAAGGATCCGCGGGGACGTACGCGATGAGGCTACCGGCAGGCTGCTCGCAAACGTGCGGATCGTACTCGACGGTGCGCGCTCGATCTGGACCGATGCGCGCGGGCGTTACGAGGCGTCCATCCTGCCGGGCTCGCACGCTCTCGTCGCGGATGACTTCTGGCATCAGGAGCTGCGCCAAGAATTCGAGATCGAGAGCTACGAAACCTCAGGGCAGCATCTGCGGCTCGAGCCGCGCCCGCTCGGAGAGATCACCGCGTATGTGTCCAACCGATCACAGCCCGCGGCGAATGCGCCGATCCAGATCTGGGCGACTCCCATCGCGGGGCGTACCGACTTCGACGGCGAGCTCCGTGTCGACGCACCGCACGGAAGTTATCTGCTCAGCGCGGGACCGATGCCGGGGACCGGCGTCGCCTGGCAGACGGTGACCAGCATGGAGAGTGCGCAGCCCGTCGAGCTCGCTCTTCCGGACGCGGAGACTTTCGAACAGACGAGCGGCGGCTTCCTCTCCGAATCGGGTTGGGAGTGGGGAACGCCCGCCTCCTTTCCATCTCCGACTTCGGGACAGCGGCTCTGGGCCACCGACCTGAATGGCGAATACGGGAACCACGCGCTGACCACGCTGACTTCGCCACCACTCGCGCTTGGCGACGCTTCGTCGATCGAACTCAGCTTTTCGCACTGGTACCGCATCGAGAGCGCCTGGGATGGCGGTCAAGTGCAGGTGTGGGACGGAGCGCAATGGCAGATCGCGGTTCCGGTCGGCGGCTACCCGATGGACGCGCTCGCCGCCTTGGAATGGGGATCGGGGTACAGCGGCGCGAGCTCGGGATGGCAAGCGGCTCTCTTCGACCTCTCTTCCTTTGCGAACGACGATCTGCGCATCCGTTTCGTCTTCGCGAGCGACGAGAGCATCACCGACGCCGGTTGGTTCCTCGATGACGTCGCGATCTCGACTGGTTCGAGCGTGACGGAGAGGGGCGTTGCGACAGAATCGAGCGATGGGATGTCGGTTGGATCGCTAGAACCAGTCGAGATCGCGACGTCATCGAGGAACCAACCGGCGTCGGTGATGCTC